>JBBKVU010000281.1:0-4176 GCA_037968595.1 Comamonas sp. | reverse complement strand
GATGGCCACGCTGCACGGCTGCCCGTTTTGCCGCGTGGTGCGCGAACACCACCTGCTGCCCTTGCAGCGCGCGGCCTGCAGATCGCTCATGGCTTTTCCTGCTCCATCAGCAAGAAGGTGTTGTAGGCATTCATGCGATTGGCCTCCTTGAACAGCGGATAGCGCGCAAAGCGCGACCAGTCGGTGGCCGCATAGGCTTCATCGAACGGATCGAGATTGGCCGCGGCCTTGCCCATGGCTTCGCGCAAGAAGACCAGGTAGTCGCGCGTGAGCTGCATGTCGGGCTTGGGGTTGCTTGAAGCCGGGCCGTGGCCGGGCACCATGACCTTGACCGGCAACTGCAGCAGGCTGTCGAGCGCGGCAATCCAGTGGCGGCTGTCGGCCTGGCCCACATAGGGAATGCGGTTGCGGAACACCACGTCGCCAATGAACAGCACGCCGCCTTGGGGCAGGAACACCGCCGTGTCCTCGGGTGCATGGGCCGGTCCCATGTGCTGCAGCACGAAGTCCGTGCCGCCTATGCGCAGCGTCTGGGTGTCGTCCGAAATCCATTGGCTTGCGGCCACCATGCGCGTGCTCTGGTCTATCCAGGGCGCGAGGTCCTTGCGCGAAGCCTCCAGGCGCAGCTGCGCGGTTTCCGACTGGATGTACTCCCTGGCCAGCGCATTGGCGACGATCTTCGCGCCCAGGGCCTCGAACACCTGCAGGCCGTAGATATGGTCGGCGTGGTAGTGGGTGACCAGCACATGGCTGATGGGTTTGGGCGTCACGTCCCGGATCTTCTCGACCAACTCGCGGGCCAGCGCGGGCGAGCCCAGCGCATCGATCACCACCACGCTGTCGTCGGTGACCACAAAGCCCGCATTGGAGATGAAATTGCGATTGGCCGGCGAGCCCAGCGCCGACACGCCCTGCACGTAGTAGGCATTGGGCGCTACCTGCTGCAGCTGCATCGGGGCGGCGGCGGCCTGGCCCTTGCCTGCGGCCGGCGCCTCGTGGGCCTGCGCAGGCACCGCGCCCATCATCGTCAACAGCGCGAGGCTGGCTGCGGCCAGCGTGTTTCTTGCCATGGTCTGGTCTCCACTGAGCGGGTCATGCGCCTGCCTGTGGTTACAGGCAATAGCACTTGCCCTATTTTTATATAGTCGTGCGCGGCTAATATAAGCCAGTAGTGATATTTACGACATGCCATTTTTCCCTGACGACCCAAAGCACCCCAGGAGACCCCCGATGAAAAACGCCCTCATTGCCCTTGCCTTCGCGCTGAGCACCGCAGTCGCTGCCGCCCAGGACATCGTCAAGGTGGTCTATCACGTCAATACCGGCGTGGAGACCGCGGCCGTGATCCTCAACAACATCAACAACGAGCTCAATGCCTCGCCCAGCGACAAGATCGTGGTCGTGACCCATGGCCCGGGCATTGACTTCCTGCTGAGCGACGCGAAAGACAGCAAGGGCCGCGAGTTCAGCGGCCAGGTCAGCGCGCTGGCCGCGCGCGGCGTCGATTTCCGCGTCTGCCAAAACACCTTGCAGACCCGCAACATCGACGCCGGCAAGCTGCTGATGGAAACCAAGGTCGTGCCTTCGGGCGTGGCCGAGGTCGCGCGCCTGCAGGCCAAGGAAGGCTTTGTCTATCTCAAGCCCTGAGCCGCAGCGCGCACAAAAAAAGGCGCCCGCGGCGCCTTTGTCTTTTTTCGCCAGCTTCAGTTCTGGTCGATGGCAATCTGCACGCAGATCGTGCGGCACATGTGCACCACTTTCTCGTTGGCAATGAAGTAATAGATGCTCACGCCCTCGCGCCTGCGCCCCAGGATGCCGGCCTGGTACAGCGTATTGAGATGCTGGGACATGTTGGGCTGGGTGGTGGTGATCTCGGCACGCAGCTCCGAGACGTTCTTCTCGCCATTGCACAGCGCGCTGATGATCTTCAGCCGCATGGGCGCAGCCATGGCCTTGAAAAGCTCGGCGGCACTTTCAAAGACGCTGTCATCTTCAATCTCTGGCGATTTCATTGTGCAAGCCTACTCCTGAGCAAACGATGGCGAACCGGCGCGATGCCGGCAAGTCTAGCGGAAACCGCGCCGCGCCTTCAGGCGATATCGAGCAGGGGAATCAGCGACCTGAGCTTGTCCATTGCCGACTCGCCTTGCATGTCGCCCAGATCGGCCAGGGGCTCGGAATCGTCGACCAGCACGTAGGCCATGGACCAGTTCCCGAACATGCGCTCCTGAGCGCGCGTGCCCTGGTGCTGCAGTCTGAACTGTACATGCCGTGGGTCCTGGGCGATGCCGTCGATCAAGCCCATCAGCGCCTGCTTCGGGCCTTCGAGACATTGGAAAAAACGCTGGCCATCGAACACCAGAATGCCGGTGATGTCATGCTCCTTGTTGAAGCCGCGCGCGGTCTTGACGATGTCGGCGACGCAGCTGAGGGGGGCGTCGGCAGCGAGTTGGCTGTGATAAAGAACGCAATATGGAGGGGAATTCAAGGCTGCCTTTGGTCGGATTTTGAGGCCGTGATCTGGGCACCCGAGCAGCGGCCAAGGGAGCGCAGGCTTCAATGATAAGGCATTGCTTTCCAGGGATCTGTATCTTTGTACAGTTGTTTCAGTTCTGCTGCATCGGATACACCGGGTGGCGCCGGCACAGCGCCACGACCTGCTGGCGCACGCGGTCGCGCACCCTGCCCAGCGTCTCGCCTCCGGCTTCAAGCGCGTCGAGCAGGTCGCAAAGCCAGCCCGCGAGCTGTTCGCATTCGGCCACGCCAAAGCCGCGCGTGGTCACGGCCGGCGTGCCTATGCGCAGCCCTGAAGTGACAAACGGCGAGCGCGGATCGCCGGGCACGGAGTTCTTGTTGGCGGTGATGCAGGCGTCGGCCAGCGCGGCGTCGGCGTCCTTGCCGGTATAGGGCTTGGACGACAGGTCGATCAGCACCAGGTGGTTGTCCGTGCCGCCAGAGACTATTTTGTAGCCGCGCTGGCGCAGCACCGCGGCCATGGCGCGCGCATTGGTCACCACCTGGCGCTGGTAGGTCTTGAACTCCGGGCGCAGCGCTTCCTTGAAGGCCACGGCCTTGGCGGCAATCACATGCATCAGCGGCCCGCCCTGGATGCCGGGAAACACGGCGGAATCGAGCTTACTGTAGAAGTCCTGGTCCTGGCCCTTGGACACAATGATGCCGCCGCGCGGGCCGCGCAGCGTCTTGTGCGTGGTGCTGGTCACCACATGGGCGTGGGGCAGGGGATCGGGGTATTCGCCCGCGGCCACCAGGCCCGCCACATGGGCCATGTCGACCCAGAAGAAGGCGCCCACCTTGTCGGCAATGGCGCGCATGCGCGCCCAGTCCTTGTGGCGCGAGTAGGCGGAGAAGCCGCCGATCAGCAGGCGCGGCCGGGTCTGCAGCGCGATGCGCTCCATGGCGTCGTAGTCGATCAGGCCCGTGGCGGGGTCGAGCCCATAGGGCACGATCCTGTAATGCCGGCCGGAGAAGTTCGACGGATTGCCGTGCGTCAGGTGGCCGCCCTGGGCCAGGTTCATGCCCATCACGGTGTCGCCGGGCTGGGCCAGGGCGAGAAACACCGCCGCATTGGCCTGCGCGCCCGCATGCGGCTGGACATTCGCGTAGTCGCAGTTGAACAGCGTCTTGAGGCGTTCGACGGCCAGACGTTCGGCGATGTCGACATGCTCGCAGCCGCTGTAGTAGCGCTTGCCGGGATAGCCTTCGGCATACTTGTTGGTGAACACCGAGTTCTGCACGGCCATCACCCGCGGGCTGGCGTAGTTCTCGGAGGCAATCAGTTCGGCGTGGTCTTCCTGGCGCAGTGCTTCGCGGCCGATGGCGTGTGCCAGTTCCGGGTCGAAGGCCTCAAGGGTCGGGGTGGTGTCATGCATGGGAGAAGTCCTTTGCGGAGGAATCGGTGCCAGGCTGCGGCAGCAGCCGGGCGAGGCGCGCCACGATGTCGTCGATCTGGCCTGCGTCGCAGATCAGCGGCGGCAGCAGGCGTATCACGCTGCCTTGGGTCACGGTGATCAGCAGGCGCTGCTCCACGAGCGCACGGGCCACGAGTTCGGGGCAGGGCCGGTCGAGTTCTATGCCGGCCATCAATCCCTGGCCGCGAATCGCGCTGACCTGGGGATGGGCGCCAAGCGCGCTGCGCAGGCCTGCCAGCAGCCTGTC
>JBBKVU010000280.1:0-4398 GCA_037968595.1 Comamonas sp. | reverse complement strand
AGCACATGCCAGCCATCGGCGGCCAGCGCCAGCGCGCCGGCCAGGCCTATGCCCGTGCCCGCTCCCGTAACCCAGGCGACGCGGCGCCCGGCGGCATGCGATGTGGCGATCATGCTCATTTCGCGGCGCGGATCTTCACGAGCTCGTCCTGCGTCTGCTTCCACAGTTCCATGCCGACGGTGGTGGCCACCGAGGCGTTGACCTGGGTCAGCTTGTCGCGCATGCGGCCGGCTTCCGAGGCCGACAGCTCGTTGACCTGCATGCCCTTGGTCTTGAGATCGGCCAGGGCCTTGGCGGCTTCGTCGCGCGTATCCTTGCGCTCGAAGTCACGCGCCTTCTTGGCGGCGTCCATCAACACCTTCTGCTCGTCCTTGCTCAGGCCGTCCCACCACTTCTTGCTGACCGACACCAGCCAGGGGCTGTAGACATGGTTGGTCACCGTGAGGTACTTCTGCACTTCGTAGAACTTGCTCGAGACCACGGTGTTGTAGGGATTTTCCTGGCCGTCGACGGCCTTGGTTTCCAGCGCCGTGAACAGCTCCGAGAACGGCAGCGGCACGGCGTTCGCGCCCAGGGCCTTGAAGCTGTCGAGGAAGACATTGTTCTGCATCACGCGCAGCTTGATGCCGTTCATGTCTTCGAGCTTGGTCACCGGGTGCTTGTTGTTGGTCAGGTTGCGAAAGCCGTTTTCCCAATAGACCAGACCGACGATGCCCTTGGGCTCGAGCGTGGCGCGCACCTTGTCGCCCACGGGGCCGTCAAGCAGCGCGTCGGCTTCGCGGGTGTTGTTGATCAGGAACGGCGTGTCCCACAGCGCCATCTGCGGCGCGACGCCGACCAGCGTGGCCGTGGAGCCGACCATCATTTCCTGGGCGCCGCCGATCAGCGCCTGCTGCATCTGCATGTCCGAGCCCAGCGCCGCATTGCCAATGCCGCGCACCTTCATCTTGCCGCCCGTGGCCTTCTCGACTTCCTTGGCAAACAGGCGCACGGCGCGGCCCTGGTTGGAGTCATCGACCAGGCCATAGCCGAAGCGCACGATGCGCGGCTTGAAGTCCTGGGCCTGGACGGCGCCGGTCGCCATCAGTACGGCCAGTGCGCCGAGGGCAAATTTGATTCGCATGTCTGTCTCCTTATGTATGGGGGCCCTTGCCCCCGGTTTTGAAAAACGCGGTTTCAATGCATCCAGCGCAGCGGCGCCAGCACGATCTGCGGGAAGATCACCAGCAGCACCGCCAGCAGCACATAGGCCAGCAGGAAAGGCGTAGTGCCCTTGATCACGGTTTCCATGCGCAGCCTGCCGACCCCGGCAACCACGTTCTGCACCGTTCCCACGGGCGGCGTGATCAGGCCGATACAGCCCACATAGATGAACATGAAGCCGAAGTACACCGGATCGATGCCGGCCTTGACTGCCAGCGGCGCGCAAACCGGGCCGAAGATCAGGATGGTGGGCGTCAGATCCATGGCCGTGCCGACAACCAGCAGGAACAGCATCATCAGCGCCATGAACAGCATGGGATTGCCCAGCAGGCCCGAGAAGCTCTCGGCCAGCAGGTTGGGCAGGTCGGCCAGGGTGATCATGTAGGCGGTGACGGTGGCCGCGCCGCACAGGAACATCACCACGGCGGTGGTCTTGGCCGCGGCCAGGAACACGTCATACAGCTTGCTCCAGCTCATCTCGCGGTAGATCACCATAGAGACGAACAGCGCGTAGACCGCGGCCACGACGGCGGCTTCGGTCGGCGTGAAGATGCCGCCCTTGAGGCCGCCCAGGATGATGACCGGCATCATCATGGCCCAGAAGCTCTTGCCCAGCGTCTTGAAGCGCGTGCCCCAGGGCATGCGATCGCCGCTGGCAAGCTGGTACTTGCGCGCAATCGTCCACCAGGCCGCGACCAGGAACACGCCCATGATCAGCCCGGGAACAATGCCCGACAGGAACAGCTTGCTGATCGAGGTGTTGGTAGTCACGCCATAGATCACGAAGGGCATGGAGGGCGGAATGATGGGCGCGATGATGCCGCCCGAGGCCAGCAGTCCCGAGCTGTAGCTGTCGGGATACTTCTGGTCGCGCATCATCGGCAGCAGTATGGTGGCCAGCGCCGCGGTATCGGCAATCGCCGAGCCGCTCATCGATGCCAGCAGCACGGCCGCGCCTATCGTCACGAAGCCCAGGCCGCCGCGGATATGGCCGACAAAGGCGCTGGCCAGATCGATGATGCGCCGCGACAGTCCGCCGGCATTCATCAGCTCGCCGGCCAGGATGAAGAACGGCACGGCCAGCAGCGGGAAGTTGTCGAAGCCCGCCTGCAGGTTCTGCGCCAGCAGCTGGGT
Organism: Comamonas sp.; assembly: GCA_037968595.1. GTDB lineage: Bacteria > Pseudomonadota > Gammaproteobacteria > Burkholderiales > Burkholderiaceae_C > Comamonas. The sequence continues at coordinate 2,061 of JBBKVU010000280.1, read as the reverse complement.
GTCGAAGAAGTCGAGGTGCCACATCAGCGCCACCCCGGTGAGCACCAGCGAATGCGCGATCGGCATGCCGATCACCATGCCGCCGATCAGCACGAACAGGAAAATGAAAGTCACGACCATGTTGCGTGCTCCTTATTCGACTTCAAGGATGGAGCCGTCACGCGCCGGGTCGTGCGGGCCGCGGCGCATGTCGCGCAGCGCCACCACCAGCATGCCCAGCGCCAGCACCAGCGTGGCCGAGGCGCCCAGCGCCAGCGGATAGCCCATCACCGTGCTGTAGCTGCTCAGGCCGGCTTCGACCTGGGCCCACGAGCCCCACAGCAGCATCAGCATGCAGGCCACGACCAGCAGCTGGGTGAGCCAGAACAGCACGCGGCGCACCGGCGGGCTGACGCGCGAGGTCACCATGTCGAAGCCCAGGTGGCTGCATTCGTAGGCGGCAACGATGGAGCCTACGGCCACCAGCCAGACGAACAGCAGGCGCGAGATTTCCTCGTACGAGACGATGCTGGTGTTGAACACGTAGCGCAGCACGACGTTGACGAACACCGCCACCACCATTCCGGCCAGGGCCAGCACCATGAACAGCTCGGCCAGGCGCTGCAGGCGCGGCTTGGGCTGAGCGGGATTTTTCTCTGATTGCATGAATATTTCCTTCCGGTGGTTCACGTGGTCGCGCTCGCGCGCCAGGCATTCACGCGCTGGACGATCTCGGCCAGGGGCAGCGTCGCGCTGACGCCGACCACGCCGCGCTCGCCGTCGGGGCGCTCCAGCGTGGCGAACTGGTTGGCCACCAGATCGGGCGAGAAGAAGTGGCCGGGCCGCTGCTGCACGCGCTGCAAGGCGGTGGCGAAGTCCAGGTCGAGAAACACAAAGCCCAGGGCCTGATCCGGCAGCGCCTGGCGCAGCCGGTCGCGGTACTTGCGCTTGAGCGCGGAGCAGGTCAGCACCACGCCTTCGGCGGGCGTGGCCTGGGCCAGTATCTGTGCCAGGCGCTGCAGCCATTGGCCGCGGTCGTCGTCGGTCAGCGCAATGCCGGCCTGCATCTTGCGCACGCTTTCGGGCGCGTGGTAGGTGTCGCCTTCGTACAGCGTCCAGCCCGTCGATGCGGCCAGCAGCTGGGCAACGCTGGACTTGCCGCAGCCGGAGACGCCCATGACCACCAGGGCCCGGGGCGGCGGCGATTGCGTGGAGATTGAATCTGGGATAGCGCTATCCATGATGCTTATAAAAAAACGAGGTCGAAGTCCCTCGCACAATGATTACTGCCAGCCGGCACAGCGGGTAAACCGTGATGCCATCTCGCTTGGATAGCGCTATCATAGGTTCACCGATTTTAGCCAGTCATCAGGACAAACCCTTGACAGAAGCACCGCGTCGCTCGCGCCGCTCCAGCGGCCGCATCACTCTTTCCGACGTCGCCCGGCTTGCAGGCGTCAGCCCCATCACCGTCTCGCGCGCGCTGCGCGGCGAGCGCGGCGTCGATCCGCAGCTGGTGGAAAAAGTCCAGCAGGCGGCCGACAGCCTGGGCTATGTGCCCGACCCCGCGGCGCGCGCCCTGGCCTCGCAGAAGAGCACCCAGGTGCTGGTGCTGGTGCCCCTGCTGTCAAACGCGCTGTTTGTCGACCTGCTTGAAGCCGTGCACCGCACGCTGTTTCCCGAAGGCTTCCAGCCGCTGATAGGCGTGACCCACTACGACAGCGCCGAAGAGGAATTGCTGCTGCGCACCTACCTGCCGCACAGGCCCGCGGGTCTGCTGGTCACGGGCTTCGATCGCAGCGAGACCGCGCGCCAGTTGATTGCCCAAAGCGGCGTGCCCTGCGTGCACCTGATGGAAACCAGCAGCGCGCCCGGCGTGGCCTGCGTGGGCTTCTCGCAGGTGGATGCGGGCGCAGCCGTCACGCGCCACCTGCTGGCGCGCGGGCACCGCCGCATCGCCTTCTGCGGCGCCCAGCTCGACCCGCGCGTGATGCAGCGCGCCGAAGGCTATCGCCGCTGCCTGCGCGCCGCCGGCCTCTACGACCCGCGGCTGGAAATGCTCAGCCCCGAGCGCTCGTCGAT
>JBBKVU010000279.1:0-3308 GCA_037968595.1 Comamonas sp. | reverse complement strand
GAGCCGCTGCCGCCCGCATCCTTGACCAAGATGATGACCAGTTACCTGGTCGAGCAGTCCCTGCGCTCGGGCAAGCTCAAGGAGGGCGATCTGGTCTCGGTCAGCGAAAGCGCCTGGTGCCGCGGCTCGAGCACCGAGTCATGCATGTACCTGCCGCTCAACGGCCAGGCCACGGTGATCGACATCCTGCGCGGCATCGTCATCCAGTCGGGCAACGATGCGTCCAAGGCCATTGCCGAACACATGGCCGGCTCGGAAGAGGGTTTTGCCAAGCTCATGAATGCCGAAGCCAAGCGGCTCGGAATGACGCACACGAATTTCGTCAACGCCACCGGACTGCCCGACCCGGCGCACAGGTCGTCGGCACGCGATCTCGCCGTGCTGGCGCGGGCCATCATCCGCGACAGCGCGCATTACTACCCGCTCTACGCCGAACGCGAGTTCAAGTACAACGGCATCAAGCAGGGCAACCGCAACGCCTTGCTCTACACGGACTCCACGGTGGATGGCCTGAAGACCGGCCACACCCAGGAAGCCGGCTACTGCCTGGTCACCTCGTCCAAGCGCAGCGACATGCGCCTGATCACCGTCATTCTCAACACCAACAGCGCCAAGGCGCGTGCCGACGAGAGCCGCAAGCTGCTGGGCTGGGGATTCAGCCGCTTCGAGAAGGCCACGCCGATTCAGCCCGACGCCGTGGTCACGAATGCCAAGGTCGGCTTCGGCAAGGCCGACACGGTTGCCGCCGGCCTGGGAGCGCCCTGGACCTTGACCGTTCCACGTGGGCAGAAATTGCAGACCTCGGTGCAGGTCAAGCCCGACCTGGAGGCGCCGGTGGCCAAGGGCGCGGTGATAGGCAAGGTGATCGCGGAATCGAACGGCAAGCCGATTGGCGAGGCGCCGCTGATTGCGCAGGCAGATGTGGAGCGCGCCGGCTTCATGCTGCGCATGTGGCAGTACCTGGTCAAGTAAGTCGTAAGTCGCGCCAGCCCCATGGCGCGCTCCGGCCTGGGTGGCCAGGACGCTGACGCGCGCGACACCGGCAAAGTGCAGGGGAGGGAGTGACACAGCCTGCCTAGGGGAAATTCCTGGTCTGGCTTACAATACTCGCCCCACCAATCCGCCAGGTCGCCCTGCGTAAAACAAATGAGATCAGATACTTTTGACGCAGTCGCGACGTCCGCCAGCGCCCCCATTCCGAAGATCGGCTTCGTGAGCCTGGGCTGCCCCAAGGCCTTGACCGACTCCGAACTGATACTCACGCAGCTCAGCGCCGAAGGCTACGCCACGTCCAAGACCTTCGAGGGCGCGGATCTGGTGATCGTCAACACCTGCGGCTTCATCGACGAGGCCGTGCAGGAAAGCCTGGACACCATTGCCGAGGCACTGGCGGAAAACGGCAAGGTCATCGTCACCGGCTGCCTGGGCGCGAAGTCCGCTGCCGACGGCGGCAACATGGTGCGCCAGATCCACCCCAGCGTGCTGGCCGTCACCGGCCCGCATGCCACGCAGGAGGTGATGGACGCGGTCCACACCCACCTGCCCAAGCCGCACGATCCGTTTCTCGATCTGATTCCCGGCGCATTCGGCGAAGCCGGCCTCAAGCTCACGCCCAAGCACTACGCCTATCTGAAGATCAGCGAAGGCTGCAACCACCGCTGCACGTTCTGCATCATCCCCTCGATGCGCGGCGACCTGGTCTCGCGTCCCATTGGCGACGTGCTCAAGGAAGCCAAGGCGCTGTTCGAAGGCGGCGTCAAGGAACTGCTGGTCATCAGCCAGGACACCTCGGCCTATGGCGTCGATGTGAAGTACCGCACCGGCTTCTGGGACGGCAAGCCCGTCAAGACCCGCATGCTGGAGCTGGTGCAGGCCTTGGGCGAGCTGGCCGAGCCGCATGGCGCCTGGGTGCGCCTGCACTATGTCTACCCTTACCCCAGCGTCGATGAAATCATCCCGCTGATGGCTTCGGGCCGCGTGCTGCCTTACCTCGATGTGCCGCTGCAGCACAGCCACCCCGATGTGCTCACGCGCATGAAGCGCCCGGCCAGCGGCGAGAAGAACCTCGAGCGCATCCAGCGCTGGCGCGAGCTGTGCCCCGACCTGATCATCCGCTCGACCTTCATTGCCGGCTTCCCTGGCGAGACCGAGGAAGAGTTCGAGCATCTGCTGGACTTCATCCGCGCCGCCGAAATCGACCGCGCCGGCTGCTTTGCCTACAGCGCCGTCGACGGCGCCGCCGCCAACGACATTCCCGGCATGCTGCCCATCGAAGTGCGTGAAGAACGCCGCGCGCGCTTCATGGCCGTGGCCGAGGAAGTTTCCGCCAACCGCCTGCGCCGGCGCATTGGTTCCACCATGCAGGTGCTGGTCGATTCCGCACCCGCGCTGGGCCGCAAGGGCGGCGTTGGCCGCAGCTATGCCGATGCGCCCGAGATCGACGGCGTGGTGCATCTGCTGCCGCCCGAGAAGATCAGCAAGACCATGAAGACCGGCGAGTTCACGCGCGCGCGCATCGTGGGCACCCAAGGCCACGACCTGGTCGGCGTGCCGATCTGATTTCCCGTCCAGGGCGGCCTGCGCCGCTCTGGCTGCCGCCCTGCGGCATTTCCGCCATCGCCGGCGCAGGCCTTGGCGCGCGAGATCTCTCGCGGCTGTCATCAAGTCGCAATCTCTGCTGGAAATAATTCAACGTATAAGTTGCAATTTGCAACATTTCGTTGAGTCAACTCCCAGAGATTGGATGTGCAATGAACATCAAGCAGCGCATCGTCATGCTTGTGACGCTCGTGTTTGCCGCCCTGGCCGTCATCGGTGGCTTTGCCGTCATCCAGGCGCGCAGCAACTCCGAACAGGTGAGGCAGGTGACCGAGGGCGTGGTGCCCAGCGCCATCGCGTCGGTCGAGCTGATGACGCAGTTGAAGGACGTGCAGATCGCCGCACTGGCGATGCTTTCCGCGCCCGATGAAAACCTGGTGCGCCTGGCGCTGGAAGCGCTCAATGCGAAGCAGCAAGCGCTGACCCAGGCGCTGAAGGCGCAGCACGCCCAGGCCGACAGCCAGGCGCAGCGCGGCCTGATCGAAGCCGCGCAGGAAAGCATGCAGAACTACTTTGCATCGATCAACGACACCGCCCAGTTCAAGCTCGCGGGCCAGACGCAGCTGGCCGAAGCCAACATGGGCGCGACCGTCGACCAGTACCTGCGCGAGCAGGGCCAGATGATCGATGCGGTGCAGGTGGAAAAGCGCCGCAGCAAGGACGATGCGATCAACACGCTCAATGCGGAACTCTCGCATACCGCGGTGGCG
>JBBKVU010000278.1:0-5228 GCA_037968595.1 Comamonas sp. | reverse complement strand
GGCGAGGAACAGGCCGCGCAGCGGCTGCAGGCGCTGGTGGCGCGCGTGATCACGCTGGCCACGCCGCACCGCGGCACCTGGATCGCGAATTTCAGCCGCACGTTCAACGGCCGGCAGATGCGCCTGGACAGCGCCTGGCTGCGCAGTCTGCGCGTCCATGAACCGCAGGCGCTGGCGGCGCGCATGACCTGCTGGTATTCGAACTGCGACAACCTCATCATGCCCGCGCTGGCCGCCACCTATCCCGGCGCCGACAACCGGCTGATCGTCGACCAGGCCCATGTGGAACTGGTGTTCGACCCTCAACTCATGCGGCAATGTGTCGCGCTGGTGCAGCGCGCCTAGGCCGGCGTGGCCATCACCTGGCCATCGGCTGAAAACTCCGGCAGCGCGCCAAACCGGGCATACAGCGGCGCGAAGTCGGCTTCGGTCATGTCGAACAGCTGCTGCAGATCGTCGATCACGAAGTAGGTCTGCTGGTAGCTGTCGATCTTGTAGCGCGAGCGCATGGCGCGCTCCACCGTCAGCGGCAGGCGCTGCGGCACGGGGCTTTCGACCGAGTAGACCAGCTCGCCGCCCGAACTCAGAATGCCCGCGCCATAGGCGCGCAGGCCGCCGGCTTCGCGTATCAGCCCGAACTCTATGGTGTACCAGTACAGGCGCGCCAGCATTTCGCAGGCGCCCAGGCGGTGCGCCTTGATGCCGCCCTGGCCGTAGCGCTGCACGTAATCGGCAAGCACCGGGTTGAACAGCAGCGGCACATGGCCAAACAGGTCGTGGAAGATGTCGGGCTCGACGATGTAGTCGAACTCGGCCGGCGTGCGAATCCAGTCGGTCACCGGAAAGCGGCGCGCGGCCAGCAGCTCGAAAAATGCGAGTTCGGGAATCAGCCCGGGAACGGCAACGATCTGCCAGCCCGTGGCCGGCATCAGTCTCGCGTTGATGTCCTCGAAGCGCGGAATGCGGTCGTGGGCGCCCAGCGAGGGCAGGGCGGCAATGAACTCCGCGCAGGCCCGGCCCGGCAGCAGCGCCGACTGGCGCGCATGCAGGCGCCGGTAGGTGTCGTGGTCGGTCTCGGTATAGGCCGCGTAATCCTGGGCGCAGGTGTAGTCGCCCGCGGCACGGCTGTAGTCGCCGCGCGGCGGCCGCTCGGATTGTCCGTAGACCACTGGAGCTTGTCCCATGGCTTTTCTCCCGGGGTGGGCGCAGGCCTCAGAGCACGCCGCGGCGCATCTGGTCGAGCTCTATGCTCTCGAACAGCGCCTTGAAATTGCCGTTGCCGAAGCCGTCGTCGCCCTTGCGCTGGATGAACTCGAAGAAGATCGGGCCGAGCTGGTTCTCGCTGAAGATCTGCAGCAGGATGGCGTCCTTCTTGCCGTCGATCAGGATCTTGCGTGCGTGCAGCTGCTCCAGCGGCTCGCCGTGGCCCGGAATGCGCTGGTCGACGAGCTCGTAATAGGTGTCTATGGTGTCCAGCAGGCGCACGCCGCTGGCGCGCAGCGCGTCGACGGTCGCATAGAGGTTGTCCGAGCCCATGGCGATGTGCTGGATGCCTTCGCCGTGATAGGAGTCCAGGTACTCCTGGATCTGGCCGGCCTTTTCCTTGCCTTCCTCGTTGATGGGAATGCGGATCTTGCCGCAGGGGCTGGTCATGGCCTTGCTCTTGACGCCCGTCACCTGGCCTTCGATGTCGAAGTACTTGATTTCGCGGAAGTTGAACAGGCGCTCGTAGAAGTCGGCCCATTCATTCATGCGACCACGGTGCACGTTGTGCGTCAAGTGGTCGATATAGGTCAGGCCATGGCCGTGCGGCGTCAGCATTTCCTCGGTGGTCACACCGGGCAGGGGCACGAAGTCGACGTCGAAGAAGCCGATGTTGCCGATGTCGCCGGGCTTGGCGCCGTTCTTGCCGTGCCAGCGGTCGACCAGATAGATGCGGCTGTCGCCCACGCCCTTGATGGCCGGAATATTGAGTTCGCCGGGCGTGTGTGTGCCTTCATGGCCCCAGGCGCCCAGGTCGAGAGCGCGCTCGTAGGCGGCCTTGGCGTCATCGACGCGAAAGGCGATGGCGCAGACGCTGGGGCCGTGCAGGCGCGCGAAGCGCTGGGCAAAGCTGTCGGGTTCGGCGTTGATGATGAAGTTGATCTCGCCCTGGCGGTACAGTGTCACGTTCTTGCGGCGGTGCCTGGCCACGGCCTTGAAGCCCATGCTTTCAAAGACCTTGCCCATGGCGACTGGATCGGGCGCCGCGTATTCAATGAACTCGAAGCCGTCCGTGCCCATGGGGTTGTCCCAGGCGGCGGTGGACGAAGTCGGGGACGGGGTGCTCAAGGGAAGCGGCGCATTCATGGTGGTGTCTCCTGCCAGGGTGGCGGTCAGTGGTTATGGGTCCACTGTAGAACTTGACGGCCGTGAATTCCTGCGTTGTTGCACCGCTGCGCGCGGCAGATTTGCATGAAAAATGCAAGAAAAGCAGATTTCATGCAGTTTTCAAGGGTGATTCGGGGAAACCCTGGGTGTTTTGACCGCAGTCCGTAGAATCGCCGCCATGAGCGCAACGCAAGCAATCGACAAGCTGGACCGGGCCATTCTCCGGCGCCTGCAGGAAAACGGCCGCGAAACCTATGACGTCATCGGCGAGCAGGTCGGGCTGTCGCCCAGCGCCGTGCTGCGCCGTGTCAAGCGGCTTGAGGAGGCGGGCGTGATCGACCGCTATGTCGCGCTGGTGCGCCCCGAGACCGTAGGCCTGGGTCTGACCGCCTATCTCAACGTGCGCCTGGAGAAATACACCGAGACCAGCAAGCGCAATCCCATGGATGTATTCCGCGCCAGCGTGCAGACCTGGCCCGAAGTCGTCGAATGCGCGTCCCTGACCGGCGAGATGGACTATCTGCTGCGCGTCGTGGTCAGCGACATGGCGCACTACAGCCGCTTCATCATGGACACGCTGCTCAAGCACCCCAGCGTACAGGATTGCAAGACCAGCTTTGTGCTCGACCGGGTCAAGGCGACAACCGCAGTGCCGGTATAGGTGGAGCTTCCCCTGAGCGGCCGGCGCCCGATGGCCGGCCCCCGCTTCCCCCTCTCCTCCTGCGGGGGAGGGGGGCGCCCGGCTAGGGACGGCACCTTCGCTGCGGGGCGGCCCTTGCTCGGCGTCCCCTTGCTGGGGCGTGCCGGTTTCAAACGTAGTGAACTGTGCCAAAGGTTGTTCGCCCTGATCTTGCCGAAGGGCCGCGTTCCCCTGCTGCGGCGCAGAGACCGCCAGGCTGTTGTAAGTCCGCGTCGGTCGAATGCTGCACTGCAGCATTCTTCTTGAAGAATCTAGGGTAATCCCCTATATTCGAAGCATGAACGTTTCTATTGACTGGTTGAAGTCTTCCTGGCGCGCGGGCAAGCATATGCTGCGTCCGGTTGCCAGTCCGTCAATTCGCTTCATCGCCTCGTGCCGTCCTGCCATGGTTCCTATCCGTACCTTGAGTGCGCGCCACCGCAACAGCGTGGGCCGCCATCTGCTCAAGCTCGAGCCTGCCGACCGTTATCTGCGTTTTGGCTATGCGGCCAACGACGAGCAGGTGCTGCGCTACGTGCAGCAGCTGGATTTCGAGCGCGATCAGGTGTTTGGCATCTACAACCGGCGCCTCGAGCTGATTGCCATGGCCCATGTCGCCTACGCCCCCCATCCTGAATACCAGAGCTGCGCCGAGTTCGGTGTGTCCGTGCTCAAGCAGGCGCGCGGCAAGGGTCTGGGCAAGCGGCTGTTCGACCATGCGATCGTGCATGCGCGCACGCGCGGCGTGAGCATGATGTTCATTCATGCGCTGTCCGAGAACACCGCCATGCTCAAGATCGCGCGCCGGGCCGGCGCCGTGGTCAAGCGCGACGGCTCGGAATCCGAAGCCTATCTGCAGTTGCCGCCCGCGGGTCTGGACACGCACATGGAGCAGATGGTCAACGAGCAGTTTGCCGAAGTCGACTACCAGCTCAAGAAGCAGGCCAGGCAGTTCTGGAGCTTTCTGGCGGGCATGCAGGAAATCCGCCAGGGCATGCGCGAAGGCCGCCACAAGGCCGGGGCATAACCCTGGCCATGAGCCGCCACGGCGGGCCCGGCTGCGCAGAGGACCGTGGTGCCACGGGGATTTCTCGCAAACGCCACACATCAAACGCGGGCAATCCGCTATCCTTGCAGCTTGTTCCACTACCGCACGTCCTGCATTCCAAGACAGTGTCAGACCCGCATTCTGCTCGTTCTTCCGAAAAGGAAGACAAGCGCAGTTTTCTGCAAAAAGTCGCTGAATTCATCCACCCGGCCCCCGAGTCGGCCGATGAATTGATTGAAACCCTGGCCGAAGCCGAAGACAAGCAAGTCATTGGCGCCGATTCACGCGTGATGCTCGAACGCGTGATCCGGATGGCCGACATGACGGCCGGCGACGTGATGGTTGCCTCGACCCGGATGGATCTCATCAACATCGATGATCCCTTCGACGTCATCCTGCACCAGGTCATCACCACCGCCCATTCGCGCTTTCCCATTTACCAGGGCGAGCGGGAAAACATCATTGGCATCCTGCTGGCCAAGGACCTTCTCAAGCTTCAGCGCGCTCCCGAGCTCAATCTGCGTGCCTTGCTGCGCCCGGCGGTGTTTGTTCCCGAAAGCAAGGGCCTGCACGATCTGCTGCGTGAATTCCGCGGCAACCGCAGCCACTTGGCCATCGTCATCGATGAGTTTGGCCGCGTTGCCGGTCTGGTCACGATCGAGGACGTGCTTGAGGAAATCGTCGGCGAGATCGAAGACGAGTTCGACATTCCCGAGGACGAAGGCGACATCTTTGCGCTGGCCGACAACAGCTACCGCGTCTCGGGCGACACTTCGGTCGAGCGCGTGGCCGAGGCTTTCGACGTGGTGCTTCAGGCCACCGATCCCGAAGACGACTTCGAGACCATCGGCGGGCTTATCGCCCATGAGATGGGCCATGTGCCCAAGCGCGGCGAATACCTGCGCATGAAGGGTCTGGGCTTCACCGTGCTGCACACCAAGGGCGGTGCCGTGCGCTGGTTCCGCGTGGTGCGCGAGCATGCGCCCGACAGCCTGGTCAGCAACTGAACATCCACATGGCTTTGTTTTCGCCCGGCCGCGCGGCCTTCTGGCTGCCTGCGGCCGCTGGGGCTGGCGCAGGCGTGGCCCAGGCGCTGTCCATTGCCTGGCCGGCGGGCGCCTGGGCCACGCC
>JBBKVU010000277.1:0-4553 GCA_037968595.1 Comamonas sp. | reverse complement strand
GGCCCGCAGGCCGGTCACGCCCGCGCTCAGGCCGGCCTGCTGTTCGAGCTGCAAGGCCCAGCGCACCAGATCGGGTTCGCACCAGCCGGGTGCAATCAGCGTGATGCCAAACGGCAGGCCGTCGGGCAGGCGGCTGGCGGGAATGGCGATCGCCGACCAGCCCAGCAGGTTCACGAAGTTGGTATAGACGCCCATCTCCGAGTTGACGGCAATCGGTTCGGCCAGGACTTCATCGATGCGCGGGTGGCGCGGCGCCGTGGGAACGCACAGCACATCCCATTGCTGCCAGATCCTCTGTGCCTGCTGCCTGAGCGCCTGCAGCCGGTACTGCGCGGCAAAGGCATCGGCCGCGGAAAACTGCTTGGCCACATCAAGCACGCTGCGCACCACGGGCAGCATGCTGTCGGGCTGGCCTTCATAGATGCTGCGCGCGCCGACCACGCGTTCCGCGACCCAGGGGCCCTGGTACAGCAGTTCGGCGACTTCAAACAGCGGGTCGAAGGAAATGTCCTGCAGCTGCGCGACCTGGGCCTGCAGCTGCGCCGAGAAATCGGCAAATGCGGCTTCGTAGCCGGCCGAGAGCCTGCGGCCCGCGGGCGTGGCCACGCGCAGCTGCGCCAGCGGCCGGTGCGCGGGCGCCATGGGGCGCGGGCGCGAATAGGCGTCGGCTTCGTCAAGGCCTTCCATCAGCGACATGACCTGGGCGCTGTCCGCGACGGTGCAGGCCAGCACGCCAATGCAGTCCAGCGTGCGGCAGGCAGGCACCAAACCGGTGCCGCTGACTGCACCAGGCGTGGGTTTGAGGCCCACGATCTGGTTGAAGCCCGCGGGAACGCGGCCCGAGCCCGCGGTGTCGGTGGACAGCGCAAACGGCACCAGTCCGCGCGCCACGACCGAGGCCGAGCCCGAACTCGAGCCGCCGCTGACCAGGCTGGGATCAAAGGTGTTGGGCACGACGCCGTAGGGCGAGCGCGTGCCGACCAGGCCGGTCGCGAACTGGTCGAGATTGGTCTTGCCCAGAACGATGGCGCCGGCGTTCTTCAGGCGCTGGACGGCAAATGCATCGCTTTGCGCTTCATAGGCAAATGCCGCGCAGGCCGCGGTGGTGCGAAAGCCCGCGACATCGATGTTGTCCTTGACCGCAAACGGCACGCCGTAGAGCGGCAGCTGCTCGCGCCCGGCGGCTTTTTCCAGCGCGGCAAGCGCTTCGATCTGGGCGCGCAATTGCGCGGCGCTGGCAATGCTTATCCATGCCGTATCGCCCGCTTCGCAGGCTTGCCGCTGCGGCTCCAGCAGGTCGGCAGGGCTTGCGCCCCGGGCGTATGCGTTCTTCCAGTCTTCGATGGTGCCGATCAGCATGATGAATACCCTGATGTATACAAGATGTACTGATGAAGCAGTTTGTGTGCCAGCCTCCGGTGCTTCGACAGATGTCGGTCAAACGGGGAAAATGAGCGCGATTCAATCCAGGAGATTCCATGACCCGTCCCTACGCCCCCAAGAACCAGGCGCTGTTTGATCAAGGCCTTGCCACGCGCCGCGAAGTGCTGGGCGCTGAATACGTCGATGCTTCAATCAGGAACGCCACCGACTTCAACATCGACATGCAGGAGATGGTCACGCAGAACTGCTGGGGCGATGTCTGGAACCGGCCGGGCCTGGAGCGCAAGTCGCGCTCCTTGCTCAACCTGGCCATGCTGACGGCGCTCAACCGCCCGCACGAACTCAAGCTGCATGTGCGCGGCGCGATCAACAACGGCGTGACCAAGGACGAGATCAAGGAAGTGTTCCTGCAGGCCGGAATCTATTGCGGCGTGCCGGCGGCCATTGACGCCTTCCGCGTCGCGGCGGAAGTGTTCAAGGAAATGGAGATCTGAGATCTGAGGCAAGGCGGGTGCACGGCCCGCGCTGCATTGGCATCAGCGCATTGGCTGCGTGGCCAGGTGGCGGTCCAATGCCGCACGCGCGCGCTGGGCGTTGCTGCTGGCAACGCGTTCCTCCAGCACGGCCGTGAGCTGGCCCAACTGCGCACTGGTGAGCCCAATGTTCATGCTGATGCGCATGTGTGACTGAAGCTGGGATTCGGCCCCGACCAGCGCCGACAGCATGGCGACCGTGGCGAGTTCTCGGCTGTGCCAGTCGAGATTGTCGCGCTCGAAGATAGCGCCAAACAGGTGGCTCTTCAGGTACTCGTCGACCGCGGGCGCGAAGTCAAACAATGCACCGCTGACGGGACCGCCCGACAGCCGGGTCTGATTGGCGGTGCCTGCGGCCAGCAGGGCGTCGCCCCGGGGCAGCGGGCGGTTGGGAAGATGGCCCGCAATATCGGTGATGCCGCGCTGCTGACGCGACTCCAGCACCTGCATCAGCGCGCCCAGCGCGTTGAGGCTGCGTGGAAAACCGGCATAGGCATAAAGCTGAACCAGGATCTCCTTGACCTCGTTCACGCCAAGCCCCACCGACAAGCCCTGCTCAAGCGCTGGCTTGAGCCCGTCGATATCGCCAGCGGCGGCAAACGCCGCGATGGGAATGATGGCCTGCTGACGCGCCGTCAGCGTGCTGGACTGGATTTGCGGGATGCTGGGTGGCTGCATGGTGGTGGTTTCCTGGGCGGCATGTCCGGTGACCGACATCCAGCCAAGGGACGCCGCGAAAAGGGCCTTGCCCAGCGCTTCATTGGCCTTGGTACTGCGCATCGGTGACTTTCTCCATCCATTGAACGTTCTGGCCCTGCGCCGTGGTCCCGGTCACCGCCAGGTGAGTCATGGCGCTGTGCGGCGCGGCGCCGTGCCAGTGCTTGACACCGGGCGGGCACCAGACGACGTCACCGGCGCGTATTTCCTGCACCGGCTGGCCCCATTCCTGGGTCAGACCCACGCCCGAGGTCACCACCAGTTGCTGGCCGCGCGGATGGGTATGCCAGGCCGAGCGCGCCCCTGGCGCAAACGTCACGCGTCCGCCCGAGGCATTGATCTCGCCGTTGGCGGGCCAGACCATTTCCACCTGCACCTGGCCGGTGAAGTATTCAGCCGATCCCGAGCTGGCCTGCTGGCTGCCCGCGCGGGTGATTTCCTGGGGTGCTGCGCCCGCGGTGGCGGCATGCAGCGCGGCCGCGCACAGGGCGCTCTGCAGAAGGGTTTTTTGCATGGACTTGCATTCCGGTGTGGTTGACCCGAGCCACTTTATGGCGTGTTTCATTGGTTGAGAAGATGGCAAAATCAGCATGCGCTAGTGCATGAAATTCACCAATGCAAAAAACCAACCTGAATGACTTGCAGGCGTTCGTCACCGTGGCCCGCGAACGCAGCTTTACCCGCGCCGCGGCGCAGCTGGGCATGTCACGTTCTGCGCTGAGCCATTGCATGCGTACTCTCGAGGAGCGGCTGGGCCTGCGGCTGCTGACGCGCACCACGCGCAGCGTCTCGACCACCGAGGCCGGCGCGCGCCTGCTGGCCACGGTGGCGCCACGGTTGCAGGAAATCGATCTCGAACTCGGCTCGCTCGCCGCGCTGCGCGACAAGCCGGCGGGCATGGTGCGCATCACCGCGCATGACCATGCAATCACCACCGTGCTGTGGCCGCGGCTCATGCCGCTGATGCAGCAGTACCCGGATGTGCAGATCGAGCTCAGCGTGGACTACGCGATGACGGACATCGCGGCCCAGCGCTTCGATGCCGGAGTGCGTACCGGCAACCGCGTGGACAAGGACATGATTGCCGTGCCGATTGCGCCCGAACTGCGCATGGCGGTGGCGGCGTCGCCCGATTACCTCTCGGGCAGGCGCCTGCCCAAGACACCGCAGGATCTCATGCTGCACCGTTGCATCAACCTGCGGCTGCCCACGCATGGCGGGCTCTATGCCTGGGATTTCGAGAAGAAGGGCCAGGCGCTGGGCGTGCGCGTGCCTGGCCAGGCCACGTTCAACAACACCTACTTGATGCTGCAGGCCGCGCTTGACGGCCTGGGCTTTGCGTATGTGCCATGGGACATCGTGGCGCCGCACATTGCAGCGGGTCGACTGGTTTCGGTGCTCGAAGACTGGTGTCCGACCTTTCCCGGCTACCACCTCTACTATGCCGACCGCCGACAGATCGCGCCAGCGCTGGCGCTGGTGATCGACGCCCTGCGCTACCGGAAGCCCGGATAGCAATCCCTGCCTTCACAGCTTGGCGATCGACACCTCGGTGGACTTGACGAGGGCCACGACTTCCGAGCCTATGACCAGCTGCAGGTCGTCGACCGAACGCGTGGTGATCACCGAAGTGACGACGCCCCAGGGCGTCTGCACGTCGACTTCGGAGACGACATCGCCGCGGATGATTTCCCGCACTTTGCCCTTGAACTGATTGCGAACGTTGATGGCTTGAATGGTCATGATGTGTGTCTGCGGTTGGAGGTGAGGAGAAAGCGGGAATTCAGGCGGCCAGGGCTTGTGCCCGCGCCCGCGCCGCCGGGTGCTGGGGACGCGCCAGGCCCAGGTGCTCGCGCAGCGTGCGGCCTTCGTATTCGGTGCGAAACAGGCCGCGGCGGCGCAGCTCGGGCAGCACCAGCT
>JBBKVU010000276.1:0-20727 GCA_037968595.1 Comamonas sp. | reverse complement strand
ACGGTGGTCGCGGGCAGCCACAGACAGCAGCGCGCCGAGCGCCGCCAGGCCCAGCCCAGCAGCATTGCCGCGAGCCAGGCAAACAGCGTGATGTGCAGGCCGGAAATGCTCATCAGATGGGCAACGCCGGTGGCGCGAAACAGCTCCCAGTCGCCGGCAGCTGGCCATTAACAATTAAGTTCGAAAGTGAGACAAATAGTTTGAAAGTAGCCGAAATTGACAAACAGTTTGAAAGTAGAACCCTCGGCAGCTCGACTGGAGCCAGCTGGAAAGCTTGAAAGTAGAAGCCTAAGTGTTTGATGCAATTGAGAAATTCGAAATTGTGTCAATTGCAACCCATCACTCGCATCCTGTTGACCTCAAGATTTTGACCATCGCCGCTTTTGAAGATATTTCCTCTCGCCGGCAAAAAACCCGTCAAACGGGCATAAATTGCCAAATAGTTTGAAAGTGAATTCGGGGATGTACAAATAGTTTGAAAGTAAGAAGCCGAGATTCCATCACCGCATTCATGGGGCGTGCACGCTGTTCAACGCGCGTACAACTGACTTTCCTGGATGATGGTTTAGTCTTTACAACGAGGTTAAATGGGAATACGGAGACGCAGACCTAACTCAAGGCGAAGTCAGCTTCTTTGACGCTCTGGCGGCACTCATTGGGTACGCATCGAGAGAACACGGGCTAGACGCTGGACAACGATACGTCGCGACCGTCGTCACCCGCCCTGTCGCCCGGCCCCGTGGTTAAAAAGCTAAACGATGTACCAAGACTCCTCTGAAGACGCTCGGCGTACCTTTGACAACCTACTGCGCGGTATGAAAAAAGACGAACTGGATTCCATCCTAGATAGCGTCATCGCCGGGAACGGGGGAATGACGGTTGAGGAATATCGGGTGAAGAAGGCGCTCAATCACTCGCTTCATGAAGAGGGCGACGCCTACCAAGGGCTTCCCCCAGCAGAGTGGCCTCCTCTGACCTTCAACTGGGACTTTTCTCCGGAAAGGCAGCGGTTTGGGCTCGATGGCGTAGCCGGACAAGAGTTTCAAGAGATGTATCCAAACGGTCTGCGACTTGGTCACATGCCGTTGTTGACCTTCGACCCCCGTCTTGCGCACTTCAGTCGTCGAGACACTCCAGAGGAACTTTGGAGTCTGGGGAGCGAATCCAAACTGGCAAAAACCATTGCCTACCTTCGCCGGGGACTCCCCATCACGCCGCCAATAGTTGCCCCAACAGGTTCTGAGGTCATCCTAAAAGGAGGCCACCACCGTTACGCCATCGCCAAGGCGGTCAACATAGAAACCATCCCGTTCCTCGTGGTGCCGGAGGATGTCGAGAAAATTGAAGGCATCGTGGATGTGACCTGGGGAATGCCACCCTCATTGGCTTGAACACAACGCCTTAGACGCAGACCTCATGCAGTCTCATCCTCAGCGCACTCACCGGCACAGCTGTGTGCAGCCCGTTTGCCATACTTGCGACCGACAGCCTGCTGGCAGGCACCTTCGCGCCGCAGTACACAGTTGAGCTGGTGACCAAGAATTTTTCCTATGTGCGGGCATCGACAGGTTCACCCGAGGCTGCGCCGACCATGATGGCAGCCCGTCGAGTCATCACCAAAGCCGAGCGCCGCGGGTGGAGAGGCAAGCATCTGACCAATGTGGTCAAGCTACTCACTTCTTGACAACGTTTTGGGAGAAGCAGCCTCAGGCCTGTACAAATGCTGAGACAGGACTCCACAATCCCTCATGAGCTTTCCAGTTTCGCCTCTCAGTGAGCACATCCGACGCTCCGTCGACGCCGACCTCCCTGCGATAGAGCGTTGGTTGCTCCAATATGAGAACGAGGAGCCGCACAGTACATTCCACTGCAACTGGAACCTCACCCGGGATTGCCACCCCGAAGGGGACCTGCTCGTTTATGTGGACCCGGAATCGGCGCAACCGGTCGCGTACCTCTGGGGTGGGCTCATCCAGTCTGGGATTCTTGAGGTTCGGCCAGACATGCGTCGTCGAGGCATCGGCGCCGCGTTGGTACAACGCGCCTTCGGCCTTGCAGCCGAAGCAGAAGAGCCCATCCTGACCGTTCAATGCGAGCCCGAGACCTCGCTCGAGTTCTGGAAGCGCATGGGCTTCTCGATACTTCCCCGTGACCCGTACGGCAAAATCCATGGCTATTACGTTCTTTCGCGGCAGGAGCTCTTGCCCGTCGGCGGAACACCTGCCAGGGTCTTGGTCGAATGGCTTCCCAAGTTTGGCCGGAACGTATGTGCCCTCATCAAACAAGAAGTCGACGGCGTGCACTTCGAAGGCGCCGTTCACCTGGCGGAACGCGCCCACTGTTATTCGAAGCTCTACACCTTCGGCCTATCCGTTCGTGTGACCGTTGACGGAGAGGTCTGGCATCACGGTCCTGCGAGTGGCGACGATGCAGAGGACATGGGCATCATTCGATGCAGGAACGGAAGGTTTCTGGACTACATGGTGAGTCCGAGAGACCTGTCGCCAGCCGAGCCGGTAGCGCGTCGGCCTGGGGACCACTCGGGAAGCGAGGTCCTCATCAGCCCAAACTTCATTTGATAGCCCCCAGTCTGGTCAAGAGCCGGGGATTCGTTCGCAAATCTGAGGATGACCTCCCGCTGATGGCGGTTGGCTGCCTCGCCATCGAGGCGCTGAAGTACGTCTATCAAGGCAAGGGCCAGTCCAAGGCGATGTTCAGGAACTTCTTCGCGCGAAAAACCGACTTGGACTGGCTTTGGTGCGGTGGAGAACTGGCTCTTCCCAGATATCCGTTTCGGAATCCTCCACCAGGCCGAAACCTCGGGTGGCTGGCATGTCCGTAGGTCGGTCAAGCTGCTGGATATTCAAGCCAGCATCAACGCCTTTAAATTCGTCCTACATCTGCAAAGCGCGCTCGCAAACTATGCCCAATAGCTCGAGACTGACAACAAGCTCTGGGGGAACTTCCCGGAGAACACCCGTCAGGCCAGCTGTAGCGTGGGGATGTAGTTCCCTTGGTCCCAGTCATAGAGCTGGATGCGCCCAACCCCATTAAGCCGGTGCCCCAGGGCCATGGCAAACATGGCGGGCGCCTTGATAAAAAGATGCACATGCTGCAACTGATGGCGCCCGCGGAACTCCGCCAAGGCCACCTTGGCTTCGCTCACTGCCGTGTTCAAGCTTGCGATGTCCGTGACAACGGCTGTCGATACCAGCGAAAGTTTCGGCGAACCCTCCAACCCAAAGGCATGGGCGTTCGCCGCAACGTCGGCATTGGAGCCGATTGGGAAGCTAATGGAAGCAACGCCATCCAACCCGAGCGTCGACGGTGCATCCTCGATGACCGCGAAGAACGGCCCGAGCGCCTTGTCGTGCTTCGAGGTGTCGTACAGCTGGTCGTTGTGCTCTAGCGTGAGAGTGAAGTTTCGGGTTGCCGAAAAGCAATAGCCCAGAAAACAGGCCAGCGACATCCGGTGCTTTGCGGACAGACGCACCCCACGGCGCGCACGAGTCGCGTGTAGGAAGTGGCCAACCTCGCCCAGACGCACTTGCAACTGGTCCCAAGCCGCCTGGCCAAGGCTCCCGCGGCCAGGGCCGTTGAACTCAGTGACATCCAGGGCGAGCGGGCCAAACTCAAACCCAGCGGCTACCAGTTGGAGGTCGGACGGAGTAGCGCGCCACTCCTGCGCCACGCTTGGCGCGCAGGCCACGAGCGCTGCCTCAATGTCCTTGCGGGTGACGACTCCCTTGAACGACGTGTCGACCAGCTCCTTGCACTTCGCCCGAAACGCAGTGGTCTCGAGACGGCTCATGTTCAAGCTGGGAATGTATTCTTCCAGCCTGGTGCCAAAGCCAGCATTGACGTTGTCCTCTCTGTACTGGACGAACGACACCCTGTCCAAGACGAAGCTCGCAATCTCCGGGGCCTGCCCGAGTTTCACCATGGTGTCCAGGATTTCGGCCTCGGCCGTGGCGCGGACGCTGGAATCCGCATTGAGCGCAACCGCAGGGCCGCGGTACCGCTCCAGCTTTCGGAACAAGGCTTGGTACTCGCCGACGAAGTCGCCACAGAGAAGAACGAACTGCACGTACTCGTCGGGCGACTTCTCATGCAGCTCCCGGAAGTGTGCGACCTCTGCCCAGAGCTCGACCTTGCTGAGCTGGTGACGCTTCGCCTCGTACAGCACGCAATAGGTTCCACCGCCGGGACGGAAGTAACGAATCTCGACATCCCCCAGGAGTTCGCTAACGGCTTGACTGAAGGCGCCCTGGGCCAAGAAGCGTGGAATGTGCTCAAGCAGGAACGCGTCCTGGTATCCGAAGCCGTCTCGGGCCACCACGCCACCGGTGGCCTGTCGTTCAAAGAGTGGGGAGTTCATGCATTGCTTTCGAGAACCAGGGTGGAGGGTGCGAAGGAGCCGTCCGGAAGATACGTGTGCGCACTGCCTTCAAGCTTGCTCTGGCGCGACAGCTTGAAGATGAGCAGGACGACGAAGGTCGCGCCCACCCGCTCATCCATCACGATGTCCAGCATCGACTTGTGGTCCATAACGCTGGGCTGCACCGAGAAGCTGGGATGCGAGTGCCACTCCCCAAGGTAGTTGAACCGGGAATAGTCATGGCCGGACTGACGGAAGAAGTTGCTCAGCGCGCGCAGGGCTGACCGCGTCTCCCGAACGAAGCTGGCGACCCGCCCCCCCCCTTGCACCGTCAGTTGCCGAACGGCGAAGTGGTCCGGGCCCACGTGCTCAGCCATGAGGACGCCGCCGCATTCGTCAGCGCCGGCCGCCTTAAGCGCCTTGTGCAGTGCCTGCTGGACCTCCGTCGGGATGCTTACCGTCAACATTATTTCGGCTTAAACACAGTCAGGAGCTCGCCCAATGCCGCGATGGTCGTCTCGCTGTCCTCCGACGCCACAGGGCCTTCAGCGGCACGGGGGCAAGGAACCGGATGCGTGTCGAACGGCGCTTCGAACATCCAGGCCTTCTGGTAACCAATCAGGTAGGCGGAGTTGGGAAACCGAGGTGCTTCCGCACCTACCAGGGCGTCGATGGTGAACTGGGTCAACGATGCAGCCAAGGCGCTGACCTCCGCGTCGCCGGCAATGAAGACCTCGTCGTCCACTTCAGCGTCATAGGTCTGAACATGCGGGAAGGGTGCCTCGGGCATGCCAGCAAGGTACGCATGAATCGCCGTGCGGATGTCCAAAGGCTCCGCATCGAAGCCAGGCAAGCTGCGGGCCATGAGCGCGCCGATACCCCCCGCGAACACCTCACCCCAGACGACAGGCACCTTGCGCCGCGTGCAGATGGCCGCAATCGACGAGAAGACCTTCGAGCTCGCCGTGGCGTCAATGACGAGGTCGCACGCTGCGATGTGCTCGAGCACCGTAGTGTTATACGAGGAGCTTTCCTGGCCGGCAAAGCGGAACGTGCGGCACATCACCTCCGCGCTTGGCTGAACCAGTTGAATCGCACTCTGGACAGCGTCCACTTTGTCGTAGCCCATCGAGGACCAATCGAGCTGGTTGCGCGTCAGATTCGAAGGCTTGAGGACGTCGTCGTCGATGAGCAGGAAGCGCGTCATGCCGGAGCGCGCCAACGACACGGCGACCTTGCTGCCCACAGAGCCGAGACCAACAATCGCTACCTTCTTCTGCGCCATAGTCGCGTTACGCTCCGGCTGCCGGACATGGCCCTTGTCGGTGCAGTCCACGGGAAAGTAGTCGTAAGCCGTGCTGCCCTCGGTCTTCGACGTGAGCGCGATAGGCCGAAGCCGAAGTTGCTCATCTGCCAGCAGCAGGAAGCCGGACTGCAACTCGTCATCAGGCCATGGCCAGCAACCCTTTGCTTTCAGGAGTTCGCGGAGAGCCGCCTGGTCCTTGATGGGTTTGGTCAGCGTTGCCCACTCGTCGCACCAGACGACATACCCCTTCCGAACCCACGAACTGAAGACAGTCGGGTCAGCAATCTCCTTGGGCACGCCCAGGAGCGTTGGTGCCGCGTCATCACCGAGCTGGGTCGCCACCGCGACGAACTCGGGCCGTCGGTGCAACGTCCCCACCACGAGGGGAATCGGTGCCGTCCGCGAAGAGGCTTCGAGGGCTGTCTGTAGATGCTGCGTGATGAGGAAACGCTGGGACTCGTATCGCACGCGCTGCCCCAGCGTCAGCTCATGGCGTGAAGGCACCACCACCCCCAGGGCTGGGCCAAACCGCTCAAATGCCAACAGTTTGTGCGTGCTAACGACTAGGTCGGCGCCCGTCACGCCGGGATGCCAGTTGTCCGGCCCCCACTCCAGGCAGAGTGTGCCCGTCGACGGGTACTGATGCGCGCTCCAGGCCTCATCGGGCTTGCGCGGACGCGCATATGCAGGTGCATGAGGAAACAAGGCTGGGTAGACCAGGACGGCCTCATGCACCTTCTCGTTCACCGTGATGTCGAAGTCAACACGCACGTCGTTGGACTCGGTGAACCCCCACTCCAGCTTGGTCAGCCACACCGAATTGCCCGCGAGCTCATCTAGCCCACGGGTCTCCGCACGCATGCGAACGGGTTCCTCAATCAGCAACCGCATCAGGCAAATCCCGGTGGCTTGTTCGGGGGCACGACGGCCGTGGCCGGGAAGGTCAGGCCTAGACCCGCGCTGGAGGCGGCCACAGTGCGTAGGAGACCCACCTTCTGGACCGGCTTGCGGAATCGGTCTCCAAACACCCGCTGCCAGAGGGCCAAGGCCTTATCGGCATCGGTTTCACGCTGGGCGCGACGCACGAGCGTGGCGTGGGCATCTGCCATATCGTAGAAGCGTTTGAATTCCTCAGGCTTGACACGCGAGAACACGTTATTGCCAGGGACACTCGGGTCCTCCAGGTACGGCACCTGACCGGATTGAACCGTCCACTCGTACTCGTACCGGACAGCTTCCAGGAACTTGGCGATTAGCTCTTCGTAGCTGGACTCGTTGTAGTCCATGTGCTCCGCGACCAAGGTCTCGAGGATGAACCCTTTCGGCCGCCGGAGGTGTGGCAGGTTCTCGCGCCGCCACCACTTCACCAGCTTCACGAGCCGCACGAAGTTCCCGTTGGCCTTCTTGTTCACCTTGGTCGCCCACTCGTTGTGGCCCATGGGGTTGGTGACCAGCCATTGTTCTTCACTCTTGTCGGCAATAAGCCAACCGCCTTCTTCCCCCGGATTGGGGATGACCGGAACGACATCCATCTCGACCGACCCCAGCGACACGCAGATGGAACGCCGATTTGCCTCGACCTCGGTGTACCCAAGGGATTTCACGGCCTTGCGGAGGACAGCGATAACATCGCTGGGGAGGTCATATCGGGTGTGGTTCGTGACCACGATGATGTCTACATCGGGGCGACGCACCGTACCGTTGGTTTGCCGAGGACGAAGCGCCGTGTTCCGAGCATAGGAGCCCGAAAGGTACGTGTTGGCATGGATGTCCTTGTAGGTCTCGTGCTTTTCCAGCTTCCCGCGCAGGTTCGTGTGCGCGCTGATGCACACGGACTTTGTCGTTGGACTAGGCTCAATCTCCCCCAGGAAGTCAAGAAACTGCTGTTGCGTGGCCACCATTTGCCTCCATATTTAGCACTCGAAAGGCACGAGTGCTAAAAACTATATGTAGGGCATTCTTATATGTCAACACACTACCGGTAGTGGCTTCAATAGGACTGGCCTCTTAAACCAGCAGAAAGCATAGTGACGCCCAAGACCAATCTCGGCCTCCTAGATGCGCAAAACGAGGAGCTTGCTGAAGAGCTCGCGCAGAAAAATTGCAAAGGGCCGCCAGGGTAGCTGCCGCTGTGGGTATTTTTGGCGCCGCACCTCAATCCTTGCAATATGTACCTCGCTTCCCCTCCATGCTCAGGCGAACCAGCCTGAAGCTTTAAATCGGTGCATTTCCACGTTGACGACGGCCGGTGCAATTTTTGTCCGCACCCATGTGCCTTCTACCCATGTGGTCGTAATCTCGAAGCACATTGACCTCGCCTTCCGCTACCTGCAAGGTGCTGAAGCCTTAGCGAGGCTATTGCCACAGGCAGCACAAAATCCAATCGTTATGTATGAGGCAGTCCTTGCCACAAGTCCAGAGTCCGTATCTAAAGTTGAACGACGTATACCCAAGCCATCTATCTTGGGGCTGGCTGCTGAAACTGCTTCCAAACCATCTTTGCCACCATTTTTTGCATCACACCCAGGATGCGTTCATCCTTGAGTAGCTGGTCCGCGATGTGGTTCTGGGCGTCCTGAGCTTCTATGACGACATCCATGAACTCGTCTTTGAAGTCACCCATGGCGAATTGCTCTTCGGTGTTGTTCTGAGCCTGAGCAGCCAGCTTTTCACTTGTCATCAGGCGGCCCTGCCATGTCGTCACCGCACCAAGGAAATCTGCTTCAGTGATATTTCCGGCAAACAAGTCATTCATCTTGCTGACAATCTCGTGCAGCGCAACGCGCACGTCCTCCGGGGCACTGCCGGTTCCCGCATCGCCAATACCCGGGAGCTTCACGACCTCGGCCTTTTCCAAGTCAAGCTGTTGCTCACCAAGCTTTTGCAGACGGTAATGGGTCAGCTTGACGTCCGAATCGAGCGTCAGCATCTCCTTGCGGCCATCCTCGGCCAAGCGAGGCATCAGGTTCTTACCGAAGACGAACAACTTTTCCAGGTCTGGGTCGTTGTACGGGATGATTTGAGAAAGGAATTCGTAGAGGCGAAGGAACGAGCCCAAATCCTTGCGGAACAGCTCCTTAGGCTCATCTTCCAAATCGACGAATCGGTCGAATGCGGGCTTCAGAACGCCATGCAAGGCGCCTTGAGTTTTCACTTTGGGATTGAAAAACGCCTGAGCGAAGGTCTCCACTTCGCTCCAAAAGTACACCCCGACCTTGTTTAGCTTGGTCATCAACTCGTGCACCAAGTTTGGGTCGGTCACGTCTTCAAGCTGAGCTGTCCGGTAGTAGGGCTGGAAGCTGGCCAGGATTTCTGCCGGCTTGTTCACAAAGTCCAGGACAAAGGTGTCCTCCTTCCCTGGGCACATGCGGTTTAACCGCGACAACGTCTGCACCGCCAAAACACCCGACAGGCGTTTATCGACATACATTGAGTGCAACAGGGGTTGGTCGAAACCAGTCTGGTACTTGTTGGCCACCAGCAAGATGCGGTAGTCATCTTGCTTGAACGCATCAGAGGGCTCCTGACCCTTGATATCAGGATTCAGGCTAGCTTCACTGAACTCGCCTGTCCCCGAATCTGGGTCCGTGAGCGTGCCGGAAAACGCAACCAAGGTACGCAGGTCCAAATATTTCCGGTCCTTGATGTACTTGTCGATAGCCAGCTTGTAGCGTACGGCTGCCTTGCGGCTGTCTGTTACCAGCATTGCCTTGGCCTTGCCGCCAATTTTGGCTGCAACATGCTCCCGGAAGTGCTCGACGATAACTACAACTTTTTGCGAAATGTTGTGAGGGTGCAGCTTGGCGTACTGCGCCAATGCCTGCTTGGCCTTTTTCTGAGGCACCAGCTTCTCGTTCGCCAGAGCACCCAAATTGTAGAAAGTGCCATAGCTGGTGTAGTGCTTCAGCACGTCCAGGATGAATTCTTCCTCGATGGCCTGACGCATCGAATAGACGTGGAACGGAACAGGTTTGCCTTCCGCATCTTTGCGGCCAAAAAGCTCGAGTGTCTTGTTCTTTGGAGTCGCAGTGAATGCGAAGTAACTGACGTTTTCAGGGCGGCTGCGGCCTTCGACAACGGCATTGATGACATCTTCAGCGGTGAGGTCCTCAGGGTCGATGTCGACATCGGCCGCCATTTCGACATTTACCCCGTCAATGTCAACAATGGTCTTTTGCTTGGACTTACCCTTGGTCAGCGCTTCGCGCACCTTGCGGGCAGCGGAGCCGGACTGGCTTGAATGCGCTTCGTCCACGATGAGCGCAAAGTTGCGTGTTCCGAGGCTTCCGACTTGGTCAAGGATGAAACCAAACTTTTGCAGGGTGGTTACAACGATGGGGACACTATCGTTCAAGGCCTTGGCCAGCTGAGCGCTGTTCTGGCTGATGACTTGGACCACGCCCGTTTTGTGCTCAAACTGGCTGATGGTTTCTTGAAGTTGCTTGTCTAGCACCCGGCGGTCGGTGACGACAACGACCGTGTCGAACACCTTCTTGTCGTTCGCATCATGCAAATTCGACAGGCGATGCGCTGTCCAGGCGATGGAGTTCGACTTGCCAGAACCGGCAGAGTGTTGAATCAGATAGGCTTGACCTGCGCCCTCTAGCGCAGCACGGTAGATGAGCTCTTTGACGGCAACCAGTTGGTGAAACCTCGGGAAGATGAGCGACTCTTTGAATACCTTCTTGCCGTTAACCTCAACCTCCTTGACTTCAAGGTGCATGAATTCACCCAGAATTTCAAGCCAGTTCTCCGGTTTCCAGACGAACTCCCAAAGATAGTAGGTTGGGTAGCCTTTTCCTGCCGGAGCAGGAGGGTTGCCAGCTCCTGCGCTGAAGGGGTCAACGCCATCTGGTTTGCCAATGTTGAAGGGCAGGAAGAAGGTTTCGTCGCCAGCGAGCTTGGTCGCCATGAAGACCAAGTCCGTGGAGACAGCAAAATGCACGAGCGCGCGAGTCTTGAACTGCAGCAGCGCTTCGGGCTCCTTGGTCTTCGAGTCCTTCGGATGACGGTCTTTTTTGTACTGACTGATGGCATCGCTAGAACTTTGCGTAAGGTCCGTCTTGAGCTCAGCGGTCGACACAGGAAGACCATTCACAAACAGCACGATATCGATGCTTTTCTCGTTGTGCAGGCTGTAGTGCAGCTGGCGAATTGCCGTCAAACGGTTCTGCTTGTACGTTTCGAGCAACTTTTTGTTCTTGCCGTGAGCCGGCTTGAACTGGCAAAGAAAAAACTTGGCATCAACGTCCTTGAAACCGTGACGCAAGATATGCAAGGTCCCGTGGGTGTCGAGCTGCTTGGCCACGCGCTTCACAAATACCTCTTCGGACTTGCCGTTGTGCCAACGCTTGAACTTGGCCCACTCCGCAGGCTGGGTTTCCTGGACGAACGCCAACAGGTCGGCAGCGTAAATAGCCAGTTCGCGGTTGTAGCTTGGCGCGTTCTTCAGGTGAGTCTTGACAGACCAGCCGCTAGCTTCGAGCTGAGCGCAAAGCTCGTCTTCGAATACGCGCTCAGTGTGAATATTGGTTGTACTAGGCATGAGTTATCCCGCAATGTGTTTTTGTTGGAATCGAATTAGCGACCACATGGCGTGAATCAAAAATGCCATTGACAGCATGCAACCAGCAGCGAAAGCGACCGAAACCCATTCCCGGACCGATGCGGTAGGGATTTGCACAGTTTTCAGGCCATCAAGAGCACCCAGAAATGTTCCCGCACCCCAGCCAAAGAGAAGCACGACAATGACAAAAACCAGACCCAAAATAGTGGCCCGCTTCTTCTCTTTGTACTCTGCGAGCAATTCATCGTCGCCTCGACGCGCTTTCAAGCTCGTCGAAAAATTAGCAGTGCTAATAACTAGCGAAATAATGAATTCGATGACACGGTTCATGCTTTCTCCCTGGCGATGTATTTGATTGTTTAGGAACTAGATTTATCTAAGCGCAAGTTATTTCTGCTGTAGTTTTTTTAGAGGAACGTGCAGCCAGAAGTCAGTCAACGTCCCGCAGCCGAAATCGTTGAAATCTCAATCAATGCAGCTACTTCCGTGCTACGTCGAAGTTCATCTAGTACGCCCAGCACAGCGTGATTTGCGGAGATGGCCTGACTCTCGGTGCACACTTCCTCCGCATATCGCACGGCAGGCGAACACCCCGCCGAGCGAAGCAGTGCGCCGTTCAGCGTAATGCCGTGGTGCTCGTTGAGAAGCTTGGCAAGGCGCTCAAGATTGTGTCCCCTCGCCCCTTGGGTTGGATACTCTGTGCCGCCAGCAGTCAAAAGGCCCTTTAGCATTTTTTCAATGGATTGCTCTGCTCCCCAGCGAGCCTGCACGTAGCGACCGCCAAGGAGCGCAGACGTTGACTCGTCATAATCTGCATGCGCCAATTGGACCAGTTCTGTACGTGGAAGCTGGTCTCGCCATTGGAGCGCCTCGTGCATCAGAATATGGAACTTCATGTGCTCCCGTAGGGTCGTCTCAGAAAGTCGGTCAGCAAGTCCCTGCGGCAAGTCCTCCACTGCACACAAGATGTTGAACGATGCAGGACCCTGCTGCCCACTCACGAAAGTGCGGCCCCGGTTCGCCAAGTTACGGTCGACGAAGAGGCTTACGGCGCCGAACGTGACGCCAGCGCGTACTCGCCAAATAGCATTTCCTAGACGAGCAGGAGCAAAGCCATAGGCCATGTCGCTCTTCATCTTCTCACCGTACATTTGCTCGTACCAGCGGTGCGACTTTGCCATGAGAATATCGCCCTGAAATCCAGGTTCGTCTGCCAAGCGTTTGTCCGGAAAAACATTACCGCCCCACTTGAAAGCTTCCCAGAACTTGAATCCAACGTGCATCGAACGCTGGAACGGCTTGACGCCCTCTGCTGCGAGGGCTGCGTCAATGGCAGCCATCAGGCTTTCAAATTCCAGGTCATTGGTCGGGTAAGCCGGCCACGAAAACGCGCTCATGCGGTCTCCTTGAAAGTGCCAACGTCGAGTTCCCCCGTCACCGCAGCTGAAATCAAAGAGGAGCGGTACTCCCGAAGGCGGGTGATATGCTGTTCGCAATGGGAAATCAGCGCATCGAGTTTTTTAGTCATTTCGTCAAGGTGAATGACAATAGCTCGTTGTTCATCCAAGGGCGGGAAGGCGAAGCGATATCTCCTGAAAGCCTCGGCAGTCAAATGGGCTATGGTCGCCTGGCCACGCCCGGCAAAACGGCCTCGCTTGGCAGAATCAAATAGGCAGTAGTACATAAACTTGGGAAGGTCTTGCTGGCTTCGTGGTCGAACCCTGTGCAGGGCCTTTTGATAAGCCATTTCACCGGCGGACCCTTCCCATATCGCCGCTCGCCCAACATCACCTCCTTCGCAGACCATTAGGTCCCCGGGCTGGACGGTATAACGCGACAACTCCGCAGGGGAGATATCCATCTCTGGGAGATTCTCAGTATTGATTCGCCCCCACTGGACGTCGGTGTTTCGCAAATACGGACGTAAGGATTCGCCAGTTATTTGTTTCTCGTCGAGCATCTTTCCCAGCTGAACTTCATAGCGATAGTTCAATGGACAAAATGACCAGTGCGCAGGAATTTTTGAGAACCATTCGTCCGAAGTGTCACAAAGCCTCGATGAGGGCTCAAGTCCTGTCGAAACCGCGTTATTGATAGCGCTGAGCCTGTACTCCTCAAGCGCCAACAGCAACCGCTCCTTCTCTGCAATCAACGCATCAATCCGCGCCGTCTTGTCGTCAAGGAAGTTGGCGATACGCTCTTGCTCCGGCAAGTCCAGGCGCGGCACCGAAAATGACCTAAAACTGCCCTGGTCCAGGTTCTGCATACTGCTGCTGGTTCCAGCGCATGCAACCTTCACTTGGTCCCTGTACAGCGTAGAGCGAGTCCACCAATAGACAAACCGAGGGTTAGCAACAAGTGGGTCAAAGCTGACCTGCCAAAGGCGGTCAGGGAGGTAAATATCCGGCTCATCGAAGGTCGCTAGGCCCGCCGCTCCGACGAGGTCTGGCGTGTTCATTCGGCTCACGACAAGCGTGCCGCCTTTCACGGGGCAAGCGACTCGTTCCAACTCCTCTGAAACCACAGTCTTGTTCTCTGACGGGTCGAAGACTCCAGAGTAAACGCAACTCGTCTTCAAGACACCACGCTGGCCCTTCTCGGCCGGAGTGTCGGTCGCGTTAACACTGACCCCTGACGCGATGGAGGAAATCAACCGCTTCAGCGGCAAGGTGGAGAACGGGACATCGACCTTCACGCCACCACCCCCTTCATCAGCTCCACAAACCGCTTTTCCATCTCCAAGATTTCCTTCGCAATCACAGCCGGCTTGCGCGGCGCCTTGTAGACGTAGAAGTACCGATTGAAGTTGATTTCATAGCCAACCTTGCCAGTCTGGCCGTCCGCGTCATCCTTGAGGTCAGTGTTCACCCAGGCGTCAGGCACATGAGGCAGCACCTCGTTCTTGAAGTAGGTGTCAATCGACTCAGTCAGCGGAATGCTCTCGGTGTCGCGCAAATCCTTGTCGTAGGGCTTCTCGCCTTTCTTGAACTTGCCAGTCTTGCCTTCAGCCAAAGGTCGGTCGATGGTCACCTTGCGATAACCAAAAAACTTGTTCTCAAAGACTTTGGAAACAACCCGCGCGGCCTCGGGTTCTCCGGACGATGCAGCGTCAGCTTGGGTGCCCTTCGCAACTTCCTTGAACTCCAGAGAGAACGTCGCGTCCTTTACCCCGCCGGAATAGACGTTCACGATTTCGGCAATTTGCTCTTCGGTGATGCGGACTCGCTTGTTGCCAAGGGACTTCGACATCTTGGCGTACATGCGGGTCGCATCGATAAGCTGCACCTTCCCCTTGCGGTCAGCTTTCTTGTCGTTGTCCAGAATCCAGATGTAGGTCGCAATGCCAGTGTTGTAGAACAGGTCGTTGGGGAGCGCGATGATGGCGTCAAGCATGTCGTTTTCCAACACCCAACGCCTGATTTCAGACTCCCCTGAACCCGCATCACCTGTAAAGAGAGGCGAACCATTCAGGACGATGCCAATGCGACCACCGCCCTCGGCGGCTGGGCGCATCTTTGAAATCAAGTGCATGAGAAACAGCAGCGAACCGTCCGAAATCCGAGGCAGGCCCGGGCCGAAGCGGCCGGCAAAGCCCTTCTTCTCGTGCTCGGACTTGACCACGTCGAGCACCTTCTTCCAATCCACACCAAACGGCGGATTGGCAGCACCGTAGTCGAACTTCTCGTTCGGGAAACCATCTGCCGACAACGTATTGCCCCGCACGATGTTCTTCGGGTCCTGGCCCTTGATGAGCATGTCAGCCTTGCAGATGGCGTAGGACTCATCGTTGAGTTCCTGGCCAAAGAGGCGAATCACCGCAGAGTTGTTGATGGAGCGGCCAACGGCCTCGCCCATGGACAAGATACCGCCAGTGCCTGCGGTGGGGTCGTACATCGAACGCACAACACCGGGTTTGGACAGCGCCTCGTCATCCCCTGCAAAGAGGCAGTGCACGATGAGCTGGATAACTTCCCGCGGTGTGAAGTGCTCACCGGCCGTCTCGTTCGAGGCTTCCGCAAACTTGCGGATGAGCTCCTCAAACACCATGCCCATGGTTTCGTTGGAAACAACATCTGGATGCAGGTCGATGTTGGCAAATTTCTGGACCAGCTGGAATAGCAAGTTTTTGTCTTCAAGCTCAGCCACGCGGTCCGTGAACTTGAAGCGCTCAAACACATCCCGAGCATCTTCGGAGAAGTCGCCCAAGTACGCTACAAGGTTCTGCCGAATGTGCTTCTGGTCTGCCAGCAACCCCGGGAGGGTGAAGGGACTCGTGTTGTAGAAAGCCTGCTTGCTCTTCCGCTTCAGGAAGGGGTCAAGGTTGACGCCACTTTCTTTGCGCTTGGCGAACTCCGCCAGGACGTCGCTCTTGGTGCTGTCGAGAGTGCAGTCCAGTCGTCGCAGGAGGGTGAACGGAAGGATGACTTTGCCGTAGTCGGCTTGCTTGTAATCACCACGCAAGAGGTCAGCCACGGACCAAAGAAAATTAGCGAGTTCGGAGAAGTTTTGGGCCATGGGTAAGATGCAATTTTCTAAAAGTGGATGCGCTCAATAAAGGCATCGCGTTTATTTTTTGGGCTCGTTGCTTAACGAAACATTGACGGCAAATTCACCATCGAAGTCTTTGGCGTTCTTCAGGGCTAGCTGATATTCAGGAGGGGTCTGGCGCATGACATCTGTTGCCAACCGGAGGTCCTGGACCACGTAGCTAACAAGACATCGTCGAACCTCAACCACCCGCTCCGCCTTACCGGCGAGGTATTCAGCGCCCAACAGCTTCACCTGCTTTGCATTCAATCCGGGATGGGGCACGACAACCAGACGCGCCCGAGACTCCCAATCCCTGTCGCTTTGCCGCTTTTGAGTGGTCGGCGTCTCAACAAGCGATGCCTTCCCCACGCGTCCAAGCGCAAAATCGCGAAACTCTTCTCGCTTGGTGCACCATGCCCGCATGTGCCACCGGCGCGCTGCTCGCACCAGAGCATGTGGGTACACCAACCGTTCACCCCCATCTGGGTCGGTCATAGACCGATACGAGATGCTGAGACCAAAGCCGTGACGACAAGCCTTATTGACCAAGGCAAACAGCTCATCAGGCGCTGGAGACAAGTCCAGCCGCAGGTTTTCAATGAACGGAGCAACCTCAGCCAATCCGGCGGACTCAACCAAGCGCAAATACTCGTCGGGCGTCGAGCCCGCCAGCCTTGGCTTGAAACTCTTCGTCGGAACAACGGGTGCATGCGGGCTAGCTCGCGTTACCGCATCACCGTGCTCAGCCACAAACCCCGCAATAAGACGACTGGCTTGGACTGTCTGAACCCCAAAAACTGCGCGCAGCCGAGCGTTGTCAAGCTCCCCCTCCCAGAGAAGCAATGTTTCCAAATCTCGCAGCCGTTGCTGCGTGGGCGTAAGTACAGAAGTCACCATAAATTATCCTCAGTGATAATTTATCATTGAGGATAATTTAAGTCAAACTAATGCTGTGATGCATGCATCCCTGGCAGCCTTGTTGAGTAGGCGCCCTCGCTCTTTATAGACAGAAGATTGATGGGAGCAGACAGTTTTGACATTTTTGGTGATGTCGTGGACACGAAAGGCACGATAAGTTGGATAGAGTGCTTCAAAGAACAATGAGGGGTCAGCCGTGGTAGATGAAATGAAAGAGGAGTTGGGGCTTGCTCCCGAAGCAGTCTTGGACGGGGACGAGGTTCTCGTCACTGATGAAGATGAAGGCAAGATTCCGTCCGCCGCGCCCGGGTGGACGGAGATGGCAGAGAAGCGTGGCCTTGACCCGCTCGGCATGCAGTCGCTGTGCATCTCGCTTTACCAGTCTTTGGTGCCAGGCATCAGCAATGTGACGCTGCGAGTGCGCTACTACGGGCTGTACGCTTGGCTTAGTTGGCGCTACTCGGAGGACGTGCGCAGCACAGCACGTCACGATTGGCGTCGCTACATCCGGCGTGCCGAAGCACTATGCGCGCTAGTTTCCCGCCGCGCAAACCAGTTCGAACCGGGCATCTCCGGTTCCGTGTGGGCTCGAAACCTGCTGAACCTGGACCAAGCGTTCTACCAATTCCACCTTGCCACCGACCAGGACTCCAGCGAGAAACAGTACCTGCGCCAAGACATGGGTGCCTTCGGTGCAGCCTACGGCTCTCAGGTAGGCGCAATCGGACTGCTTGGGAAGGCGGAAAGCCATGACATCCCCGTTCCAACTGAAGCAGGTCTGCAGCTGGCGACAGTCTTTGCTGACATAGTTGGCCCTATCGGTGACAAGTTCCTTCAGATTGCCGAGCGTGGCATGGTCACGAGTGCCGAACTCGACGAGCTTGCGCCGATGTCACTTGGCAATGTGTCAGGACTTGAGCGGGAGACTTACGAAAACCTCCTGATGGATGTTCCGCCTCGAGGAACGGAGGCAGCCCGGCGCCGGCGCCGCACGCTTGAAATGGTCCTGCGCATCACCGGCCAGCTTGGACGGGAGCTGAACGCTCGAGAGATTCGTTGGGCAGCGTATTCCGGCAGAACTCTCAGCGGAAAGACCCTGGACCTGCCAGGCGCCGAACTGGAAGAGCAGCGATTTGCTTGGTCGGTCTACCACGCGAATGACTTGCTGCATATGGCCTACGAGTGCCTGCTCAAGTTCACGCTTCATAGGCTGGCCGACGTTCCGTCAGGCCTACGTCCCGAGCGCTTGATGGAACTCGTTGCATCGGAAATCCTAGCCAGCTGGGATGAAGCGCCGCAGACGTGGCAAGAGCTCGAGGCGCACACACCGCTTGCCAGTGACGCTTGGTCACAAACCGAAGCCTCCAGTGAGTATCTGCTCACAAGTGAGGTGCTCGATGCCGAAGGGGCGACGTCCAAGTGCACCATAGGTTCGGCAAAGGCTGCAGTTGTCCTATTGGCAGTGCTGTCCAAGCGTTTCACGCCGCTGACGGTCAAATACGTCGCCGTACTTGGGCCCTCCGCAAAACATGACTACGTACAGTCTCTTTTATCGGAGCTGACGTTCTTGGCGTTGCACTCGAACCTGCCCTTGTCAGCTCTGCTCCAAAAACTCGTCCTCAAGCGCATTCTGGAACGGCATCTTTGGGTCGCTTTCCAGAAGTTGCACTACCAGCGGGATTACACGTTCCTGGTCGAGAGCCAGGATGGGATTCTTCGGACGCGAAAGATTGACGGCCCCACGCTGACCAACCCTCGACTGGAATCGACGGTCGACTTTCTGCGTGACGTTGGGTTGGTGGATGCCGGCGGCCTCACCGCTGCTGGCCATGCCTTGATGGAGCGGCTATGAGATTGTTCGATGCGTATGACGATACGGGTTACCACTCGAGCGTTTGCACCACGTTTGATATCGATTTCGAAGCCTACGAATCGGTTGCCCTGAGTCGCCTTCGTGGCCGCGGATGCAACAACAATATCCTCATCGCCGACTCCCGGATGCTTACCAACGCGGTAGATAGCCGCAAGCTCCCTCGCCTCGCGGGACGCATGTATTCAGTCGTGGGGATTTCGCCAAAGGGTGTCTTTCACCCTAAGCTTCTGCTGCAGATTGGGCACAAGACCGGTCGCTTGGTGGTTGCTTCCGCCAACATGACCTCCGCTGGCCTAGCCGGGAATTTGGAGGTTGTTGGCCAGGTAACGCTCACCAGCCCTGACGGGCCAGAGATGGGCTTGTTGCGCGCAGCCTTCGACTATGTCTACGGACTTCTGCCGGCAGAAGCGGAGGCTTCTCGCGAGCAACTCAGCTGGGCCTTGCGCAGAGCGCCCTGGCTACAGGCGGCAAAGCCACTCGATGCGATTACCGATACGGCCGGCGTTGCCCACACGCGATTCCTGGCGCACTCCCCGGACGTCGGGATTGGCTCCCGCTACCTCAATGCCATTGGTTCCTCGCCGGTGAAGCGGCTCCTCGTTGTCTCGCCCTACTGGGACGACAGCCTGGATGCGTTGCGATGGCTGCACGCCAAGCTCTCCCCTTCCGAACTCTGCGTCCTCCTTCAAAAGGAAGTGGGGCTCTTTCCAAAGAACGCGGTGGAGCCGGAGCTGCCAGTGCAGGCCTTCCCATTGCGGGCGAAAGTTGGCAGCGGTGGCTCCAGATTCGTGCATGCGAAGATTCTCATTGCTCAGACGGACGACGCTGACCATGTCCTCTATGGCAGCGCAAACTGCACGACCCCGGCACTGGGCTCTGACAGCTACGCCGGGGGCAATGAGGAGGCTTCTCTGTATCGTCGACTCAAACCCGGCCAGGCGGTCGCGCTACTCGGCCTGGAGCAGTCTCTGGCCCCGGAACAAGCCCTTGAAGTCGCGCAGCTTCCTGACTATCAGAAGGGCGACGAGATTCCAATGGCCGACTGCGAGCGTCGCGCGTCTGGCTTCTTCGAGGTGAAGGGCAACATTCTGACGTGGCGACGTCCGGCCACGCTGAATGGCCGCGAATACTCGATTGAATTGCTCGATGCCCGTGGCGCGGTACTGCCAGCATGCATCGCCCCCCTTTCCGACGATGGAACGCGGGCGGCATTTGGACTTACCTTGTCTTCCTTGCCCACCTTTGCGCGCGTGGTCGTCGACGGTGAACACTTCGCTCCTTCCGTTGTGATGTCGCTCGACGAGCTGCGGAGGACCCGGCTCACTGAAGCGGCGAAGAAGTCACAGACATCTTTGATGCTGCTGGAGCATCCGGACACACTTGAGAGCCTTCAGCTTCTGGAGCTCATAGCGGACCTCAGCAAAGCAGAAAGTGCTGGTTCAACGACTATCGGCGCGGCCAAGGTTCCGGCTCAATCCAGCCAATTCTCGGAAGGTGGCCTTGTCCTCAGCTACGAAGAGTTTATCGTGCGAAGACAGGACCCTGCGCTTGAGGGAGGGCTTACAGAGAGCTCCATGAGTACCAGCCTTACGGACTCGGTGCGCCATCTTCTCAATCGAATCCTTGACATAGGAGAGACCACAACTCGCAGGCATGTAGACGAGCCCGAGGACGATTCAGCGCAGATTCGCGAGCTGCTCAAGCGAGGGGATGAAACGGCCCAGCGCGCAAGCGCTATCGAAGAAGGCGACGTTGCCGACAGTACGGTGAGTATGTCAGCGGGAACGACCGTCAATGACCGGCAAGAGGAAATTCGGAGATTGCAGACAACCTTCAAGCAGTCACAGCAGACGGTGGTTGACGCCGTGGAGAAGTTCATCAAGGAACAACGAGAAATTGCTCGGGTGGAAAAGCTGGAGACAGCCGCCTTGCTCAAACTTCGAGTCCTCCTTCAGGTGATTCTGGCCACAGGGAGCTCACACGAAAATCTGGTAAAGCAGCAGGGCTCGACTTCTCGCCGCTCGACCGTCCTTTTGCCCTGCCGAAGTGACGCGAACAACAGTTGGCCCTTCCTCGCAGGTCGACTTTTGATGGAATTCTTCCGTCACAAGTCCGAAGATGTACAACCGCTTGTGACTTGCCTCAAGTGGACGACC
>JBBKVU010000275.1:0-5102 GCA_037968595.1 Comamonas sp. | reverse complement strand
TGGTGGCGGCCGACAGCTGCGCGGCGCTGGCGAAGAAGGCCGACGTGCAGTCCTCCTATCTTGGCGGCGGCGCGCATGGGCGTAGTACTCGGCCCAGCTCACGCTTTCCCACAGGCCGCGGCGCTTGCGCCGCAGTGCGGGCTGGTCGGCCCATTGCTGGCAGCGCAGACGGAACAGCCGCGCCGGCGTGTCCTGGTCCGCAAAACGGGGGGAGGGATTCAACGCCATGTCTTTTTCCGTTTCCAACGCTGGGTGGTGCCACTGACGCCGGTATGCGCGCCGCCGCCAAGATAGGAGGACTGCACGTCGGCCTTCTTCGCCAGCGCCGCGCAGCTGTCGGCCGCCACCACGCGGCCGAGCTCCATGATGTAGCCGTCATCGGCATGCGCCAGCGCGATGGCGGCGTTCTGCTCCACCACCAGGATCGCCGTGCCGGTTTCGTCGCGGATGCGGCAGATGATGGAAAAGATCTCCTTGGTCAGCAGCGGCGACAGCCCCAGCGAGGGCTCGTCGAGCATCAGCAGCTGCGGCCTGGCCATGAAGGCCCGGCCAATGGCCACCATCTGCTGCTCGCCGCCCGAAAGCAGGCCGGCATGCTGCAGCAAGCGTTCCTTGAGGCGCGGGAACCAGGCATAGACCCGCTGCAGATCGCGCTCGACTTCATCGGCGTCGCGCCGCGTATAGGCGCCCATGGCGAGGTTGTCCTGCACCGAGAGAAAGGGAAACACCTGCCGGCCTTCGGGCACCAGCACCAGGCCGCGCCGGCAGACTTCGTCGGCATCCAGCCCGCTCACGGGCAGGCCGCAGAAATTCACGCCGCCCTTGAACGGATCGATCACCCCGGCAATGGTGTTGAGCAAGGTGGTCTTGCCCGCGCCATTGGCGCCCAGCACCGCCACCATGCGCCCCGGCTGCACCTGGATGTTCACCCCCTGGATGGCCACGATGGGGCCGTACCAGGTCTCCAGATTGTTGACTTCAAGCAATGCACTCAATGGATGTCTCCCGGAATCAGGTTCCAAGGTAGGCCGAGATCACGGCGGGATCGTTCTGCACCTGCGCGGGCGTGCCCTGGGCCAGCACCGCGCCCTGCGCCATGCAGATCACGCGGTCGGCCACGGCGCTGACCAGCGACATGTCGTGCTCGACCATCACCACGGTGATTCCCAGGTCGGTGCGCAGGTCGTCGATCCAGAACGCCAGCTCGCGTGTTTCCTCGGGGTTCAGGCCCGAGGCGGGCTCGTCGAGAAACAGCAGTTCGGGCCGGGTGCACAGCGCGCGCGCCAGCTCCACCACCTTGCGCACGCCATACGGCAGGCTGGAGACCACGCTGTTGCGCCACGGCGAAAGGTCCAGGAACTCAATCACCGACTCGGCCTCGGCCCGGGCCGCCTCTTCCATGCGCGTCACCGCCGGCGTGCGCAGCAGCTGCTGCCACCACTGGCCATGACCGAAGCGGTGGCGGCCCAGCAGCAGGTTGTCCATCACCGTGGCGGCGTCGAACAGCTCGATGTTCTGGAAGGTGCGCGCGATGCCGAAGCGGGCAATGCGCTGGCGCGGCACCCGCGCCAGATCCTGGCCCTTGAACAGGATTTCGCCGCCAGACACGTCGAACACGCGCGTGATGGCGTTGAGCGTGGAGGTCTTGCCGGCGCCGTTGGGCCCGATGATGGCCAGCACCTCGCCGGCGTGCACCTGCATGTCGAGTCCGGCAATCGCGCGCACGCCGCCAAAGGTCAGCGAGAGATCGCGCACCTGCAGCAAAGGCTGGGTGTTGGAGAGAGGGCTCATCGATAACGCTCCGACTTCATGTAACGTTTCTGGCGCTTGAAGGTGTCGCGCCGGTACAGCGGAAACGACTGCATCAGGGCGCGCAGCTTGAGCCAGCGGCCGTTGAGGCCGTTGGGCTCGAACAGCACGAACAGCGCGAGGGTGAGGCCGAAGATGAAGATCTCCAGCCCAAACTGCGTCGCCATCTGCCCCGGCAGCAAGGGCTTGATGCGCGAGATCGCCAGCGGCAGCATGCTGATGAGCACCGCCCCGAGCAGCGCGCCGCGCAGGCTTCCCAGCCCGCCGATGACCACCATCAGCACCAGCTCCAGCGACAGCAGCAAGGTGAAGCCGTCGGGGGTGAGGTATTGCAGGTGGTGGGCAATCAGCGCGCCGGCAAGGCCGGTCACGCCCGCCGACAGCGCAAACGCCGAGATCTTCACCGCCTGCACATGGATGCCCAGCGAATAGGCCGCGGCCTCGGAATCGCGCACGCCCATGAAGGCGCGGCCAATGGCCGACCTGAGCAGGTTGAGCAGCGCAAAGAACACCGCCAGCAGCACCAGCAGGCACAGGTAGTAGAACGCTGACGGGCTGCTCAGCGACCAGTTGCCGATGCGCGCCGGCTCCACCGCCATGCCGGTGAATCCGCCCGTGACCGAGCTCCACTGCCCTATCAACTGCTCGACGATGATGGCAAACGCCATGCTCACCATGGCCAGGTACAGGCCCGACACCCGGATCGCGGGCAGGCCCAGCAGCAGGCCGGCAAAACCGGTGATCAGGCCTGCCAGCGGAATCGACAGCAGCATGGGCCCGCCCTTGGACATCAGCCAGGCGTGGGCGTAGGCGCCGATGGCGACAAACGCCGCATGGCCCAGCGAGACCTGGCCGGTGAAGCCGGTCAGCAGCATCAGCCCCAGGCTGGCAATGCACAGGATGAAGACATAGGCCAGCTCGCCAAGCACAAAGGCGCTGCCCACCAGCGGCAGCAGCAGCAAGGCGGCAATCAGCGCGCCGTACAGCAGGCGCTCGCTCGCATGGGAAAACAGCTTGAAGCTGTCGCGGTAACGCGTGTGGTAGTCAAATCGCATGGGATATTCCTTGGTTGCCGGGCATCACACGCGCCGCCCATGCGCTTCGCCGAGCAGGCCGTGCGGGCGGAAGATGAGCACGCCGATCAGCACCAGGTAGGCGACGATGTCCTTGGTGCCCTGGGGCATGTAGACCCCGGCGTATTGCTCCACCAGGCCGATCAGCAGGCCGCCGACGATGGCGCCGGGAATGCTGCCAAAGCCGCCCAGCACCAGCGCCGCCAGCGCCTTGAGCGTCACCAGCCACAGCGTGGTGTCGACCAGGGTAATGGGCGCGAGCAGCACCCCGGCCAGCGCGGCGATGGCGCCGGCCAGGGCCCAGACCAGCGAGTTGACCTGCTTGACGCGCACGCCATTCAGATAGGCCGCCAGCTGGTTCTGCGAGGCCGCCTGCATGGCGATTCCCAGCCGCGTGTGGCGGAAGAAGAAATACAGCACCACCGTGACCGCCATCGCCATGCCGAGAATCACCAGCTGCAGGTCCGCGATCTGCAGTCCCGCGATGTTCGTGGTGGAATTGCTCCAGGGCGTGGCGTAGTTGCGCGACTCGGGGCCAAAAGCCATGCTGACCAGGCCGCGGATCATGAAAGCCAGGGCAATCGTCAGCATCACGCCGGCAAACTGCGGCTGGCCGGCAATGCGGCGTATCACCCAGGCATCAAGCGCATAGGCGACTGCCGCGGTGAAGACCACGGTGAGCAGCAGCGCCAGCCAGAACGGCAGGCCCAGCACCGTGATCAGCCCCCAGGCGGAAAACGCCGCGATGACCAGCAGATCGCCATGCGCGAAGTTCAGCACCTCGGTGGCCTTGTAGATCAGCACCACCCCGAGAGCCACCAGGGCGTAGATCGCGCCGACCGTGATGCCGTTGGCGGTGAGCTGGGCAAAGACCTGGACACTGTCGCTCATGCGGAGCCTCCTGCCGGCATTTCAAAAGTGACTTCCCTGGGCAGCAGCGCCTGGT
This sequence comes from Comamonas sp., assembly GCA_037968595.1. Taxonomy (GTDB): domain Bacteria; phylum Pseudomonadota; class Gammaproteobacteria; order Burkholderiales; family Burkholderiaceae_C; genus Comamonas. The sequence continues at coordinate 1,274 of JBBKVU010000275.1, read as the reverse complement.
GGCAATGGCTGCATGCGACCTTGGGAACAAAGGGCTGGCCGCAGGCCTTGTGCGTGGGCTGGATGGAGCTGGGCTCGCCGAAGTGGTGTGTTCCCGCCCAGGTGGAAAGGCAGACGATGTAGCCGAACAGGCCGCGGCTCGATGGCGTGAGGCTGTAGCGCTTTCGGCGCGCATCCGCATGGTCGGCGGCGCAGACCAGCAAGTTGGACTCCACCATGCTGGCCAGGCGCTTGCTCAGCACGCCCGGGCCTATGCGCAGCACATAGCTCAGCTGGTCGAAGTAGTGGCAGCCCAGCGTCACCGCGGCGATGATCAGCAGGCTCCAGCGGTCCACGCGCAGGCCCAGCGCAAAGCCCGATTCCGCCTCGGAGCGCAGGCGTGGCGTGCGCATGGGCTCGCTGCTGTCGTGCGGCAGCCGGGGATTGGGCTCGAGTGCAAACGTCAGGTCGTGCATCGAAACGCGCTCGCCGCAGGCGCTGCAGGCCAGTTCGGGGTGGAACGCGTGGCCGCAGCCGCGGTGCGTGAGGCGCGCGGGCAGAGAACCGTGCTGCTCGCCGAACTTCTGCTCCCAGTCCCAGATCATCAGCACCGAGTCGTACAGCGCCCGGCCCTTGGCCGTGAGATGGTAGGCATAGCGCTCGGGGCGCTCCTGGTACATACGCGGGCGCAGCACGTCCATCTGCACCAGCGACTTCAGGCGCTCGGCCAGGGTGTGGCGCGGAATGCTCACGCCAGCCAGCCAGTCATCGAAGCGGCGCTTGCCCAGGAAGGCGCCAAACACCACCTGCGCCGTGCGGTAGTCGCCAATGATCTTCAATCCGTGGCTCAGCGTGCTGCTGGAAAGCGCCTCCAGCAGCAGCTTGAGCTCGAAATCCGCGGCTTGCTCGCTCATGCTGCGCCCGCTTCCACGCGCTCTATCACCATGGCGACGGCAACGCCCGCGGCGCCGCAGATGGCGACCACGGCGCGGCGCGCCTGGCGGCGTTCGAGTTCATCGAGCGCCATGCCCACCAGCGTGCTGCCGGTCGAGCCCATGGCATGGCCCAGGGCAATGGCGCCGCCGTTGACGTTGAGCTTGTCATGCGGCACTTTCAGGTGCTTCATGTAGTGCAGCATCAGCGCTGCAAAGGATTCATTGACTTCAAACAGGTCGATGTCGTCCACCGTCAGGCCGGCGCGCTGCAGCGCCTTGCGCGTCGCATCGGCCGCGCCCGTCAGTGCCAGCACATGGTCGACGGACGCATCCGCCGTGGCCAGGATGCGCGCCCGGGGCT
>JBBKVU010000274.1:0-3141 GCA_037968595.1 Comamonas sp. | reverse complement strand
ATACGGTCTGGCCCTGCTGGAAAACGGCCAGCGCCCGGCAGCGCTCAGGCAGTTCCGCCAGGCCGCGGCGCGCTCTCCGGCGGCAGCGGCAAACGCCGAATGGCTGCAGTCGGAGTCCGTCAGCAAGCCGGGGAACCAGAACCTGGAGCAGAGTGCCCAATGGCTGGCCGAGGCCAGGCGCTACCACCGCGGCGAAGGCGTGCCGGCCAACTACACCGAAGCCCTGCGCCTGTACCAGCGCGCGGCCAACGCCGGCAATGCCGAGGCTAGGCGCATGCTGGAAACCATCTACTCGCGCCCCGGCCCCGGCGGCGGCATAGACATCCCCTGGATGCAGCAGCTCGCGCGCCTGAACCTGGACGCGCTGGGCAGCGCCGTGCCCGGCACCCTGGCCAGCGTGCATGCGTTTGCGCGTGACCCCACGCCCCTATATGACCTGGTTCCCGCGCAATGGCGCTAGCGGCAGGGGCGCCGCAAGCGCCGCGCCGGACTACTTGCCGCGTCCGGGCTGCAGCTTGGCAAATGCCGAAGCCATGGCGTTCTGCGCCACCGGCTCGTTGCGCCGCGGCGCGGGCGCATAGCCCCGACCCGCGCCTTCAAAGCGGTTGTCGCGCGGGCCGTCACGGCGCGCCGGCGCGGCGTCGAGCTTCATCGTCAGGCTGATGCGCTTGCGCGCCACATCGACTTCCAGCACCTTGACCTTGACGATCTGACCGGTCTTGACGACTTCGCGCGCGTCGGTGATGTACTTGTGGCTCATCTGGCTCACATGCACCAGGCCATCCTGGTGCACGCCCAGGTCGACAAAGGCGCCGAACTGCGCGACGTTGCTCACCGTGCCCTCGAGCGTCATGCCTTCCTTAGGTCCTTGATGTCGTCGACGCCGTCGTTGAAGCGCGCGACAACGAAGTCCGGGCGCGGGTCGCGGCCGGGCTTTTCCAGCTCGCCCAGAATGTCGCGCACGGTGATCACGCCGAACTGCGCGTTCGCGAACAGCTCGGGCTTGAGTGTCTTGAGCATGTCGGCCCGCCCCATCAGCTCGGCCACGGGCTTGCCGGTGGTGGCAATGATGCTTTCCACCACCGGATAGGTTTCGGGGTGAACGCCGGTCATGTCCAGCGGGTTATCGCCGCCGCGGATGCGCAGAAAGCCCGCGCTCTGCTCGAAGGTCTTGGCGCCCAGGCCGCTGACTTCCATCAGTTGCTTGCGGCTCTTGAAGCTGCCGTTGGCGTCGCGCCAGCGCACCACCGACTTGGCGACGCTGCCCGACAATCCCGAGACGCGGGACAGCAGCGGCGCGCTCGCGGTGTTCAGGTCAACCCCCACGGAATTCACGCAATCCTCGACCACGGTATCCAGCGTGCGTGCCAGTTCGCTCTGGTTCACGTCGTGCTGGTACTGGCCCACGCCAATGCTCTTGGGATCGATCTTCACCAGTTCGGCCAGCGGGTCCTGCAGGCGCCGCGCGATGCTGGCCGCGCCGCGCAGGCTGACATCGACATCGGGCATTTCCTGCGAAGCGAATTCGCTGGCCGAATACACCGAGGCGCCGGCTTCGCTGACCACGACCTTCTGGATATGCTGCTCGACCTTGGCCATCAGCTTGATCAACTCGCCGGCGAGCTTGTCGGTTTCGCGGCTGGCCGTGCCGTTGCCGATGGCAATCAGGTTCACGCCATGCTTTTCGCAGAGCTTGGCCAGCGTGTGCAGCGCGCCGTCCCAGTCCTTGCGCGGCTCGTGCGGAAACACTGTGGCGGTATCGACCAGCTTGCCGTTGGCATCGACCACGGCCACCTTGACGCCGGTGCGAATGCCGGGATCCAGCCCCATGACGGTGCGCGCGCCGGCGGGCGCGGCCAGCAGCAGGTCGCGCAGGTTATCGCCAAACACCTTGATCGCGACCTTCTCGGCGTCCTCCCGCAGACGCGAGAACAGGTCGCGCTCGGTGGACAGGCTCAGTTTCACGCGCCAGGTCCAGGCCACGCATTTGCGCAGCAGATCGTCGGCCGCGCGCTTGGCATGGCTCCAGCCCAAATGCAGTGCGATCCGGCCTTCGGCCAGACTGGGCTGGCCCGGCTCGGGCTCGACCGGCAGCACCAGCTTGGCTTCGAGGATTTCCAGCGCCCGGCCGCGGAACACCGCCAGCGCGCGGTGCGAAGGCACGCGGCCAATGGGCTCGTCGTATTCGAAATAGTCGCGGAACTTCGCGACTTCAGGGTCGTTCTCGTTCTTGGCATCGACCTTCTTGCTGCGCAGCAGGCCTTCGTCCCAGAGCCACTCGCGCAGCGCCTGCACCAGCACCGCATCTTCGGCCCAGCGTTCGGACAGGATGTCGCGCACGCCATCAAGCACCGCCAGCGTATGGGAGAAATCGGGGCCGGGCTTGCCGTCGTCGAGCAGTGTCGCGGGCCGGCAATAGGCCTGGGCCTCGGTGTGCGGATCGAGCGTGGGATCGGCAAACAGCTTATCGGCCAGCGGCTCGATGCCGAACTCCTTGGCGATCTGGCCCTTGGTGCGGCGCTTTTGCTTGAACGGCAGATAGATGTCTTCGAGTTCCTGCTTGGTCGGGGCGGCGGCGATGGCAGCGCGCAGCGCGTCCGTGAGCTTGCCCTGCTCGTCGATGTTCTTGAGCACCGACACGCGCCGGTCTTCGAGTTCGCGCAGGTAGGACAGCCGGGCCTCGAGTTCGCGCAACTGCACGTCGTCCAGGCCGCCCGTCACCTCCTTGCGGTAGCGGGCGATGAAGGGCACGGTGGCTCCGGAATCCAGCAGCTCGACGGCCGCGGTGACCTGCTGCTGGCTGACTTTGATTTCTGCGGCAATTTGCCCGATGATTTTTTGCATGCGGTACTCGCCCCACGGCGATGGATCAAGGGAAGCCTGCCAGTGTGCCATAGGCCAAACCAGCCAATGGCGGCGCATTGTTGCGGATTGTGTGGCAGGCCGATACCCTGGCGGCGCCGTCTCCTGCCGACAGGATGGGCGCCAGATGGGAAAATGCAGGCCATGCAAGACACGCTATTCGACGATGCACCGCCCCCGGACAAGCCCGAGCGCGGCGACGGCACGGCGTCCCGCCCCAAGGCCGCGCTCGGGCTTGTCCGGGGGCGGTGCATCGTCGAATAGCGTGTCTTGCATGGC
>JBBKVU010000273.1:0-3842 GCA_037968595.1 Comamonas sp. | reverse complement strand
GGCAACAGCATTGCCTCGCTGAGCTATTACGGCGTGTTGCTGGTGGGTCTGCTGATCGCGCTGTCGGCCGCGGGTTTCAAGGTCAGCCAGCTGACGCTGGTGTTCGGCGCGCTGGGCGTGGGCATAGGTTTCGGCCTGCAGAACGTGGTCAACAACTTTGTCTCGGGCCTGGTGCTGATGTTCGAGCGGCCCATACAGCCCGGCGACGTGATCGATGTCGCGGGCATTTCAGGCACGGTGCGCGACATCGGCCTGCGCGCCACCGTGATCCGCACGTTCGAAGGTGCCGACGTCGTCGTGCCCAACGGCCAGCTGCTCAACGGCAACCTGGCCAACTGGACGATGTTTGACCGCAGTCGTCGCGTGGAGGTGCCGGTGGGCGTGGCCTACGGCTCGGACCCTGGCGAGGTCATTGCCTTGCTGACGGCAGCGGCTGTCGAGACGCCGGGAGTCGCCGCCACGCCGGCGCCGCTGGTGGTGATGACGGGCTATGGCGACAGCGTGCTGAACTTCGCCGTGCGGGTCTGGACCCATGACCAGAATGGCTGGATTGCGCTGCGCAGCGAGCTGCTGGCGCGCATGCTCGGGGCGCTGCAAGCCGCGGGCATCGGCATTCCCTTCAACCAGCTCGATGTGAACTTGCGCAACCTCGCGCCGCCCATCGCGGCGCAGGTTGCCGGGGACAATTTGTGAGTGGCATTTGTCCTGCCTTGCAAGGCCAGGGCTTATGGCAAGATTTCCGGCAGGAGGATCGAATGATGAAATATTTTTGCAGCAAAGGCCATGTGCTCGGCCTGGCCTTGTTGGGCAGCACGCTGGTACAGGCGCAGACGCCGCCCGATCTCAGTGATCTGGTCGGTGCGCGCGGCGCTGGCGGCGAAACCCAGATGCAGGCGCGCGGCTACGAGCTGGTGCGCTCGACGCGCGTGCGCGATCAATCCTGGACTTTCTGGTGGAGCAATGCGCAGCGCGCCTGCGTCGCCGTCTCGACGTCGAACGGTCGCTATGCGAGCCTGCAGACCGTTCCCGAGCAGAACTGCTCGCCCGGCGGGCGACGCAGCGAGGCGCCACCCGAGCGCCAGCGTCCCGATGTCCTGACACTGGTCTGCTATGGCCAGGGCCACCATGCCACCTACGAGTCGCATTCGGGCTATGAATGGGACGACAGGCGCAAGCGCTACGAGCCAATGCAGCGCATGGAGTCGGGCAACGAAAGCTTTCAGACGGGGGTGCAATTCGACTTCCGCGGTGGCTCGGGGCGCGTGCATCTGACGGGCAAGCTGGTGCCGCCGCTGCATTCCGGTGGAAATGACGGCTGGTGGCAGCTTGAAGATGTGCAGATGACGCCGGACCGCATCACCGCGCGCTACCAGGTCAATGCGCTGAGCAAGCCGCGCGTGGAAATCGACCGCCGCAGCGGCATCGTCGAGATCAAGGGCTCGCCGGGGTTCAGCGGCAAGTGCGACCAGGGTGACTGGGGTGCGGACCGGCGTTTCTGAGCCGGGTGCCCAGGCGGCGCTGTCCGCCGGGCCGCAGTTCAGGCCGGGAACAGCTTCTGGATCTGCTCGAGTGTCACGGGCTTCTGGAAGTAGTGGTCCACGGTGACGAAGGTTTCGCGCACGCGCGGGTCGTCGGGCGGAGACCCGGTGACCGCGACCAGGATCACATCGTCGCCAAACTGTTCACGGAACTGGCGCGCAAGCTCCAGCCCGTCCATGCCGACCATGGTGATGTCGAGCATCACGCAATGCGGCGGGTCGGTCTGGGCCAGCGCCAATGCTTCTTCGCCGCCATAGCAGGCTCGCGCCTGGTGGCCCATCAGGCCCAGCAGCGTAGCCAGCGAATCCGCTGCATCCCTTGAGTCATCGACGACGTAGACTGTCAACTTGTCCACAATATTCCTTCACGTGCGTGATCCGCCATTGTGCCTGTATGGCGGCCGCAGAAACAATCCGCAAACCCATGGACAAGCAAGAAAACCACGCCGCGACCAGCGCGGACCGTTTCCGGCTGCTGGTTGAAGCGGTACAGGACTACGGCATCTTCATGCTCGACCCTACGGGCATCGTGCTGTCCTGGAATTCCGGTGCGGCGCGGCTCAAGGGTTATTGTGCCGAGGAAGTCATAGGCCGGCATTTCTCGATTTTCTACCCCGAGCCCGCCAAGCAGAAAATGTGGCCCGACCAGGAGCTGCAGCTCGCCGCGGCCAACGGCACCTATGAAGAGGAAGGCTGGCGCGTGCGCAAGGACGGCAGCATGTTCTGGGCCAACGTGGTGATCACCGCGCTGCGCGATCCGGACGGTACGCTGACGGGTTTCGGCAAGGTCACGCGCGACCTGACCGAGCGCCGCCTGCACGAGGAGGCGCTGCGCCAGAGCGAGGAGCGCTTCCGGCTGATGATAGAAGGCGTGCGCGACTACGCGATCTACATGCTGGACCCGCTGGGCAGGATCCAGAGCTGGAACAACGGCGCGCAACTCATCAAGGGCTATACCGCCCAGGAGGTCATGGGCAGGCACTACGGCATGTTCTTTCGCAGCGAGGATGTCGCCGCCGGGCTGCCGACCAAGGAGCTGCGCGATGCGCTGCAGCTGGGGCGCACCGAGGAGGAGGGCTGGCGCGTGCGCAAGGACGGCTCGACTTTCTGGGCAAACATCGTCATGGCGCCGATACGCGGCGCCGACGGCACCCATCTGGGCTTTGCCAAGGTGACGCGCGACATGACAGAGCGCAGCCGGCTGCGCGATCTCGAGCATTCCTCGCGGCAGATGAACGAATTCCTGGCGATGCTGGCCCACGAGCTGCGCAATCCGCTGGCGCCGATTCGCAACGCGGTGTCCATCCTGCAGCTCGAGCCCGCACCCAGCGCGACGGTGCGCAACAGCCGCGACATGATAGATCGCCAGCTGACGCAGCTGACGCGTTTGGTCGACGACCTGCTGGACGCGGGACGCATGACCAGCGGCAAGATACGCATCAAGCCCGAGCGGGTGGCTTTCAACCCCATCGTGGCGCGGGCGGTCGAGGCCGCACGCCCCGGCATGGATGCGCGCGCGCAGACCTTCAAGCTGCTGGTTCCGGCCGAGGACATCTGGGTCAACGCCGACGAAATGCGGCTGGTGCAGGTGCTGCAGAACCTGCTGAGCAATGCCAGCAAGTTCACGCCCGCGGGGGGCGCGATCTCGCTGTCGGCAGGCGTTGCGCAGGGGCGGCTGCATGTCGAGGTCGAGGACAACGGCGAAGGCATTTCGCCGGCCTCGATGCAAAGCATCTTCGAGCTGTTCTCGCAGGGCGACGGCCTGGCCGCATCGCGCCAGTCGGGGCTGGGCATAGGCCTGTCGCTGGCGCGCTCGCTGGTCGAGATGCATGGCGGCTCGATCTGGGCCACGAGCCCGGGCACGGGCCTGGGCAGCACCTTCAGTTTCGAGCTGCCGGGCGCGGAGATCTGCCCGGATCGTGTCGACGGCGAGGACCCGGGCGAGCAGGGCCGGGCGGCGGCGCGCATGCTGGTGGTCGACGACAACCGCGATGCCGCCGACAGCCTGGCCGAAATCCTGCGTCTTCTGGGCTACCGTGTGCGCACCGCCTATGACGGCCGCACGGCGTTGGAAGCTGCGGTCCAGGACAAGCCCAGCGTGGTGTTCCTGGACATCGCCATGCCGGAGATGGACGGTCCTACCGTGCTGCGCGCCTTGCGCGCGCTTCCCGGCGGCGAAGCGGTGTTTGCCACCGCGGTGACCGGCTATGGCGCCGAGGACGAACGCGCCGACCGGCCCGACTTCGCCGGCTTTGACGCGCGGCTGCTCAAGCCGGTCGCGCTGGCCGACCTGCAGCAATTGCT
>JBBKVU010000272.1:0-7564 GCA_037968595.1 Comamonas sp. | reverse complement strand
CACTCCCGAGTGCCCACCCGCTGCAGCGATGACGTGCGAGCATGCCGCTGCGGCTGGTCCGCCGCGGCCCCATCGCGCAGCCAGGGCGCCAGCCTTGAAACGGCAAGCGCAAGGCGGCTGCGACGCGAAGCCGCAGGCCAGCGCGGGGCCTGGGACGGCTCAGCGCCCCAGCCACGCGGCGAGCGCACGCGACACCTGCTCAGGCTGCTCCATGGTGCTCATGTGGCCGCTGTCCTCGATGACCACCAACTGCGCGCCCGGGCACAGCTGCTGCATGCGCTCATGGCGCGACAGCGGACTCCAGCTGTCCTGACGCCCGCAGGCCAGCAACACCGGGCATTGCAGGTTTTGCAGCACGGGCGCCGCGTCGGGCCGGCCCAGCAACGCCTCGATCTGCGCGGCAAACAGATCGGGCGTGAAGCGCGCCACCATGTCCAGCACTTCGCCGAACAGCGGCGTGTCGAGGCGATCGGGATGCACCATGCCGCGCGCCCACTGCTCGCCCATGGCGCGCATGCCGCCGTGGCGCGCCTTGTGCAGCAGCGCCAGGCGCTTGTCGCGTTCCAGCGCACCGGCTTCGCCCGGCGCAATCGGCTCCATGCCGCTGTCAAGCAGCGCCAGCCGCTCGACGCGCTCGGGCGCCATGCGGACCATGGACAGCGCCACGCGCCCGCCCATGGAATGGCCGGCCAGCGAAAAGCGCGGCGCCGCGACGCTGGCCAGCACGCCGCGCGCCATGTCGTCGATTGCCGCGGCCGCGCCATAGGACGGCACGACGCAGTCGGCAAAGTCCAGCGCCGCGCGCTGCTCGCGCCAGACCGCTTCGTCGCACAGCAGGCCCGGCAGCAAGACCACGCAGGGCCGGCTCATGCCTGCTCCTCCAGGATCAGATGGCCGACGGCGGTGTTCGATGCCGGCACATGGTAGAAGCGATGGTTGACGCGCGGCCTGGGCGCAGGGCCGGCTGCATCGGCCATGGCGCCGCGCGCGATCAGCCACATGACCAGCTCTATGCCTTCCGAGCCGGCCTCGCGCACATAGTCGACAGCGGGCATGCGCGCCAGGCCTGCGGGGTTCTCTATCAGCAGATCGAGAAAGCGCTTGTCCCATTCCTGGTTGATCAGGCCGGCGCGCGCGCCCTGCAGCTGGTGGCTCATGCCCCCCGTGCCCCAGATCTGCACCTTGAGGTCTTCATCGAAGCTTTCCACGGCCTTGCGTATCGCGCGGCCCAGATCGAAGCAGCGCTGGCCCGAAGGCACGGGGTATTGCACGACATTGACCGCAATCGGAATCACCGGGCAGGGCCAGGCCCCGCTGGCCGCGTCCTGCGCACCGCACATCAGCGACAGCGGCACGGTGAGGCCATGGTCCACGTCCATCCTGTTGACTATGGTCAGATCGAAGTCCTGCTGTATCACCGACTGGGCGATATGGCTGGCCAGCTCGGGGTGGCCCATGACCGTGGGCACGGGACGCGGGCCCCAGCCTTCGTCGGCGGGCTGGAATTGCGCGGCCGTACCTATGGCGAAAGTCGGAATGAAGTCCAGGCTGAAAGCCGTAGCGTGGTCGTTGTAGACCAGCAGGATGACGTCGGGCCGGTGGTCCCTGAGCCACTGGCGCGAATGCGCATAGCCTGCGAACAGCGGCTGCCAGTACGGCTCCTGGGTCTTGCCCAGATCGACGGCTGCGCCTATGGCAGGCACATGCGAGGTGTAGACGGAAGCGGTGATCCTGGCCATCAGATGCTCCCGGGCTGCGCCGCCTGCTCGTGCAGGTAGCGGTTGCCTTCGATGGAGCGCCCGCCGCCCAGCATCATCAGCCTATAGTCTTCCTCGCCCATGCCGCTCATGGTCGAGACCATGTTCTGCACGCTGACACCGTCGGTGGCACCGATCTTCACGAGAAAGTAGATGTTGCCGCCGAGCGCGATGCAGGCGTTGAGGTCGCGCGCCAGCACGGCCTGCTTTTGCGCCTCGCTCATCGCCCAGGCGTCGAGATAGCCGCGCTCGTCGGCGCGAAAGCGTTCGCGGTTGCCGGCCTGCATCAGCGACATGCAGAACTGGTTGAGCCAGTAGCCCTTGCGCGATTGCTCGGCGTCGAAGACCGTGGTCCCCGGAATGTCGAGATAGGGTTTGTCCAATGCCATGGGTCAGCGTTTTCCTGTTTCAAAGATCGAGCACCAGCCGCTCGCTGCGCGCGCGCGAGCAGCAGGGCGTGAACTGGTCGTGGGCGGCCTGCTCCTCGGGCGTGAGGTAGACGTCGCGGTGGTCGACTTCGCCCGCCAGCACGCGCGTCAGGCAGGTGCCGCAGACACCCTGCTCGCACGACACCATGACCTCCACGCCCGCGGCCAGCAGCGCCTGGGTGACGCTCTGTTGGGCAGCGACCGTCACGACCCGGCCCGAGCTGGCCAGCTGGACTTCAAAGGCCGCATCGCCGCCGCGCGGGCCGGAATCGGCGGCGGCGAAGAACTCCCAGTGCAGGCGCTCCTCGGCCCAGCCCTGCTGGCGCGCCGCACCCAGAACCGCGTCCATGAAGCCCTGCGGGCCGCAGACATAGAGATGCGTATCGGCTTCGGCGGCGGCCAGCACGGCCGCGATGTCCAGGCGCTGCGCGGCCTCGCCGTCGTCGCAATGCAGCTGCACCCGGTCGGCAAACGGCGCGTCGGCAATGCGTTGGCGAAAAGCCATGCGCGGCGCCGAACGCCCGCTGTAATGCATGTGAAAGCGCGCGCCCAGCAGCGCCAGGCGTTCGGCCATGCACAGAATGGGCGTCACGCCTATGCCGCCGGCCAGCAGCAGATGCCGTGGAGCGTCGGCGGCCAGCGCGAAATGGTTGCGCGGCGCGCTGATGCGCAGCGCATCGCCTTCGGCCACCAGGTCGTGCACGGCGGCAGATCCGCCGCGCGACGCGGGGTCGCGCAGCACCGCGATCTGGTAGCGATGGGTCTCGGCCGGGTCGTTGCACAGCGAGTACTGGCGCACGATGCCGCCGGGCAGGTGTACATCGACATGCGAGCCCGCGGCAAAGGCCGGCAGCGGCGCGCCGTCGGCGGCCACGAGTTCCAGGCCGCAGATGCCTTCGGCCTCGTGCGTGCGCCGCGCAACGCGCACCTGCAGTTCGGCGCGGGTCTCGGCCATCATGCGTCCTGGGCGCGCTCTTGCGCCAGCAACCGGTCAAGCACGCGGCGCGACTGCACGCCGCCGGCGTCGATGTTGAGCAGCAGCAGCTTGCGCTCGGGCCAGGCCGTCAGATTGGCCTGCTGGCGTTCGAGCACTTCGGTGTCCTCGGCAAAGACCTTGCCCTGGCCTGCGAGAATCGAGGCCGTCAGCGCTGCATCCTGCGTCTTGAACTGGCGCGCCATGCCCCAGTAGTAGTGGTGCGTGGTCTCGGTCTCGGGCGTGATGAAGTCGACGACGATGGACGAGACCTTCTTGTCCGCGGGCGCGCCATGGCCGCCATGGCCGGCCAGCGCCACGCCGACTTCTATCATCACATGGCTGGGCGGCTCGAAGTGGCAGATCTGCCAGCGGTCCACGGGCTGGTCGTCGGGCAGGCCGTTGCCGCGCAGCGCCATGCGCCAGAACGGCGGCGCCTCGGGCAGGCCGTCCATGAAACGGCTGGTGGTCACATGGTCGCCATCGACCTTGGTAATGCAGGGCGTCTCGTCGATCTCCTTCTGGCCTATCGAGGTGGCATGCACATAGGTCTCATGCGTCAGGTCCATGAGGTTGTCTATCATCAGCAAATGGCCGGCCTTGATGTGGTAGTAGCCGCCGCCATAGGCCCATTCGGGGCTGTCGGCCCAGTGCAGTTCAGGAATCAGGCCGGCATCGACGCGCGCATGATCGCCCGGCCAGACCCAGACAAAGCCGTGGCGCTCCTGCACCGCATAGCTGCGGATTGCTGGAAAGCCGCGCACGCGCTGACCCGGCATGGCCACGGTGCGGCCGTCGCAGCCCATCTCCAGGCCGTGGTAGCCGCAGACCAGCTTGCCTTCGCAGACCCGGCCCAGCGACAGCGGCGCGCCGCGGTGCGGGCAGAAGTCCTCGACGGCGGCAATGCCCTGCGGGCCGCGAAAGAAGGCCATGCGCTCGTTGCAGATGGTTCGGCCCAGGGGCTTGTCCTGAGGAATCTCGTCGGCCCTGCAGGCGACATACCAGGTGTTCAGCAAAAACATGATGCGATCGTGGAGAGAGTTGTAAGAATGCGCGGCCACCGCGCTTCAGTGCGCCGAGGCGACGCGGGCGCCGGGCAGCTGGCCCTGGGCCACGCCCGTGGCCAGCACCGCGAGCGCGGCGGCCACCAGCGGCAAGGCAAACACGTAGTACAGCGAGGCCGGGCTCCAGCCGCCGTCAAGCAGCAGGCCGGCCATGAACGGTGCGACGATCGCGCCTATGCGGCCAATGCCTATGGCCCAGCCCATGCCGGTGGCGCGCACCGCCGCGGGATAGGTCGCCGGCACCAGGCCGTACAGGCCGGCCATCGAGGCAAACAGGAACACGCCCAGGCCCACGGCCGCGGCAAACGCGAAGCCCAGGCTGGCCGATGCGGCACCAAACAGCGCGGTGAACACCGCATACAGCAGCAGGCTGGCGACCGCCAGGCGCTTGAGCGACACCTTGAGCGCCAGCAGCCCGAACAGGCTGCCGCCCGCGATGCCGCCGAGATTGAGCAGCACGCCGCCGGTCACGCCCTGCTGGGTCGACATGCCGGCCTGCACCAGCAGCTTGGGAGTCCAGCTCAGCGAAAAATAGACGCTGAACATCAGCAAAAAGAAGCCCGCCCACAGAATCAAGGTGGGGCGCGCCAGGCCGTTGCGAAACAGTGCCGCGACGGTATTGCCCTGCACGCTCTGGCCGGCGCGCTGCGCGGGCAGCTGCGCCAGCGCCGCATGGCCCATGAGCGCCATCAGCCGGTTGAGCTTGTCGAGGGCGCGCGCCGGACGCCGGCCCAGCAGGAAGTCCACCGATTCAGGCAGGCGCCACAGCACGACGGGAATCATCAGCGCCGTCGCCAGGCCGCCAAAGACAAACACCGAGCGCCAGCCGTGATGGCCCAGCAGCCAGGCGGCCATCAGACCGCCCAGCGTCGCACCAATGGGATAGCCCGTGGCCTGCAGCGCGATGGCCGTGCTGCGCCACTTCTGCGACGAGTACTCCGAGGTGATCACGCCGACGCTGGCCAGCATGCCGCCTATGCCCACGCCCGTGATGGCACGCAGCGCCGCGAGTTCGACATGGCTGCGCGCCATGGCCGACAGCAGCATGCCCGCCGAGACCACGATCAGGCACAGCACGATCACCGGCTGGCGGCCGCGGCGGTCGGCAACCGGGGCGACAAACAGCGAGCCAATCGCCATGCCTATCAGCCCGGCGCTGAACAGCACGCCCAACTGGGCACCGTTGAGCTGCCATTCGGCAGCCACGGCCGAGGCGGTGAAAGCCATCACGAGAACGTCAAAGCCGTCCAGCATGATGAGCATGATGCAGATGGCGATGGCCAGCCACTGAAAGGACGTCATCGGACCTTCGTCCATCGTCTTGCGAATGTCATTCATACAAGTCCTTGTGGGAACAGGTTGTCTCCATGTCCAGCAGCGAATGCGGCGCCCGCCGAGGCGGCGTTCACGGTCCGAGACTGGCTTCTTTTGTAGAGCTATGCGCGCATCCTTCGCGGTGCACAGGACGACGCGCCAGGCAAGCTCCTCTGCAGAAGTGTCCCCAACATAGGAAAAAAGCGCCAATGCAGAACGGAAAACGAGCTATGCGTTTTATTGATGAGCAATGCAGGGCCAGGCAGGTTGCAAGCGGCTGCCAAGGTGCAAGACGCAAGGAGAGCGCGGGGACTGCGACAGGGATCTGCCCAGGCGTGGATGGCGCCGGCGCGCCGGCCGCTGGCTCAGGCCAGGCGGGCGATGCGGGCCTGGGCCTGGGTCAGGTGGACAAGCGTGGCCTGGATGCAGGGAGCGAAGCCCTGGCTCAGGCGGGATTCGGCCTGAAGGCGCTGGGCGTAGCGCTGGGCCATCTGCAGCGCGGCACGCCACAGGTCGCCGGAAATCGCCGTGGCGATGGTCGGCTCGCGCAGTTCATGCCCCATGGCGCCGCCGCTCCTGGGGGCAAACGCCATGGGCGTCATGTCGTACGCCGGGGCAAGTTGATAGGGCCGGCCCTGGTCCGAAGTGAACGACAGATTGCCGTTGTGCATGTCGCTGTTGCCGATCAGGATGCCAAAGGCCCATAGCAGGGCCGCGCCCCGGACCGCTGCCGGCACGACGCATTGCTGCTGCGCCAGCGCCTGGGTCACCTCGTACCAGGGTGCATTGCTGCCGACAAACTCGGCATCCAGCGCGGCCAGCGAAAGCAGCGCAGTGCGGCCCATCGCGCCCACCCGGTCGAAGCGCTCGACCTCCAGGAAGCGCTGGCCGGCATGGTCGACGATGCGGCTGCTGGCGGCCGGCACACCGCTGCGCGCGAGCACGTCCAGCGCAATGTGCTCGGCCAGCAGCAGATCGCGCCAACGCTCGCTGACAGCGTTGTCCTGCGCCGCGCTGAACTTCACGATCACGTGGGCCCGGCCATGCCCCGTCTCCACATAGGCGGTGAACTTGGGCTGCTCGCCTCCCGCCGAGGAGCCCGGGATTTCTCCGGCCTCCGCGGCGCGCGCCAGCGCCGCATACTGCCCAGCCTTGTCGGCCAGGGCAATGGGCTGCGGCGGCGCGGCATTGATGAACACCTGTTCGGCCTGCTCGCCGATCAGCAGATTGCCCGCCAGATCGCCCCCATGCTGGCGCAGCGCCTGGAGCACATGCGCGTCGGACCAGTCGCTCAGGCGTTCGGGCAGGGAAAGGCGCTGGGCATTTTGCCGCGCATAGGCGCGCCCCAGATAGCCCTGGGGGCGCATGTCATAGAGCCACCACGGCAGGCCTTCGGTGTGGTTGTCGCTGCCGTCCAGTGCCGTCAGCACAAAGCCTTCGGGCAGGACAGGCACCAGTTCACCCAGCCGCTGCAGCTGCCCCTGGACAGTGACGCGCGAGACCGGCGCGCTCAGATAGGCACGGCGCAAATCACGCAGCGCGTAATGAATTGATCCGTGAATAGCAATTCTTACGACATTTTCGGCCATGCTGCGCAGCACGCGGGACACGGTCGGCTGGCTGATCTGCAGCGCATCGCCGATTTCCTTGCTGGTAAGCACGCCGTTGCCCAGCAGCGTAGTGAGCGCGGCAGCATGGGGGTGAGGTCGTGCTTGCATAAGATTGAGAATAGCAAAGTGAATAAGGTTTTGAATAACTTTAACACTTCATTTCCCAGGGCACTGCCAGCGAGTTCAATGCCCAGCCTACGGCCGGTGCCAAACAGGCGCCGCCTCAAGCGGGCTGCGCGCCCAGCACCCGGCCGGCGGCGATCTCCACCACCGACTGCGCCAGCGCCTCGACATCGCTGGGGTCGTGCGTGACCAGCAGCGTGGGCACCTGCACGCGCTCGAGCATTTCCGCGAGTTCGGCGCGCAGGCGCATGCGCAGCGGGGCGTCGAGCGCCGACAGCGGCTCGTCCAGCAGCAG
>JBBKVU010000271.1:0-9420 GCA_037968595.1 Comamonas sp. | reverse complement strand
TACGAGATCGACCTGTTCGCGGCGCTGATCAAGGCCGCCGGCCGCGAGACGCACACCGCCGACCTGAGCAATCCCTCGCTCAAGGTGATTGCCGACCATATCCGCGCGACCTCCTTCCTGGTCAGCGACGGCGTGATCCCTTCCAACGAAGGCCGCGGCTACGTGCAGCGGCGCATCGTGCGCCGCGCTATCCGCCACGGCTACAAGCTGGGCCAGAAGACGCCGTTCTTCCACAAGCTGGTCAAGGACCTGGTCGCCGTGATGGGCGATGCCTATCCCCAGCTGCGCGAGCAGGAAGCCCGCATCACCGAAGTGCTCAAGGCCGAGGAAGAACGCTTCTTCGAGACCCTGGCCAACGGCATGGAAATCCTCGACAGCGCGCTCGCGGGCGACGTCAAGGTGCTGCCCGGCGATGTGGCGTTCAAGCTGCACGACACCTACGGCTTCCCGCTGGACCTGTCGAACGACGTGGCGCGCGAGCGCGGTCTGAGCGTCGATGAAGCCGGCTTCCGCGCGGCCATGGAAGAGCAGAAGAACAAGGCGCGCGCCGCCGGCAAGTTCAAGATGGACCGCGCGCTGGAGTACAGCGGCGCAGCCAATGCCTTCACCGGCTACACCCAGCTTGCGACCCCGGCCAAGGTGCTGGCGCTGTACGCCGACGGCACCAGCGTGCAGTCGCTGGCAGCGGGCCAGAACGGTGTCGTGGTGCTGGACAACACGCCGTTCTACGCCGAGTCGGGCGGCCAGGTGGGCGACGAAGGCCTGATCACGGCCGACGGCATGCGCTTTGCCGTGCAGGACACGCTGAAGATCAAGGCCGACGTGTTCGGCCACCACGGCACGCTGGAGTCCGGCAGCCTCAAGGTGGGCGATGCGGTCTCGGCCGAAGTCAACACCGAAGTGCGTGCCGCCACCATGCGTAACCACTCGGTCACGCACATCATGCACAAGGCCTTGCGCGAAGTGCTGGGCGAGCATGTGCAGCAAAAGGGCAGCCTGGTCAACGCCGAGCGCACCCGCTTCGACTTCACGCACAACGCGCCCGTCACCGACGCGCAGATCCGCGAGATCGAGCGCCGCGTCAACGCCGAGATCCTGGCCAACAGCGACACCCAGGCGCGGGTGATGGACATCGAGAGCGCGCAGAAGACCGGCGCGACCATGCTGTTCGGCGAGAAGTACGGCGAGACCGTGCGCGTGCTGGACATCGGCTCCAGCCGTGAACTGTGCGGTGGCACGCATGTGCAGCGCACCGGCGACATCGGCCTGTTCAAGGTCGTGGGCGAAAGCGGCGTGGCCGCGGGCGTGCGCCGCATCGAAGCCGTGACCGGCGCCAACGCGCTGGCCTATCTGCAGTCGCTCGAGGACACCGTGGGCCAGGCCGCTGCCGCGTTCAAGGCGCCGACCAGCGAACTCAACGGCCGCATCGGCCAGGCGCTCGAACAGATCAAGGCGCTGGAAAAGGAAATCGCCGCGCTCAAGGGCAAGCTGGCGTCCAATCAAGGCGACGAACTGCTGACCCAGGCCGTCGAGATCAAGGGCGTGAAGCTGCTGGCCGCCAAGCTCGAAGGCGCCGATGCCAAGACCTTGCGTGACACCATGGACAAGCTCAAGGACAAGTTGGGCAGCGCGGTGATCGTGCTGGCCGCGGTCGACGGCGACAAGGTGCAGCTGGCCGCGGGCGTGACCAAGGACTGCATCGGCAAGCTCAAGGCGGGCGAGCTGGTCAACCATGTGGCGCTGCAAGTCGGCGGCAAGGGCGGCGGCAAGCCCGACATGGCCATGGCCGGCGGCACGGATGCGGCGGCACTGCCCGCGGCGCTGGCTTCGGTCCAGGCCTGGGTGACGGAACGCCTCTGAGCGCGAGCGTTCCCCAGGGGCGCGCCTCGTGAAGGCGCGCCGCCGCGGGGAGGGCGTGGATTTGAGCGGAGTCTGACTTACCCGAGGAGGCGATATGGTCGTGCTGCACACCGTCCTGGCCATCATGCTGGTCATCGGCCTGATCATCTGGCTGCGCGTGGAGCCGGTCATCTCCCTGGTGCTGGGCTCGCTCTATCTGGGCCTGGCCAGCGGCGTGGGCTTTGTCGGCACGCTGACCGAGATCACCAGCGGCTTTGGCGAAATCATGGGCAAGGTGGGTCTGCTGATCGGCTTTGGCGTGGTCATAGGCTCGCTGCTGCACGCCACCGGCGCCTTCGGGCGCATGGTGCAGGCGCTGGTGTCTGCGGTGGGCGCCAGGCGCTTGCCCTATGCGATGGCCGGCGCGATGTCGACCCTCTTTCCTTCCATTTACGTCGATGTGCAGGTGGTGCTGGGCGCGCCCGTGGCGCGCTCGGCGGCGCCGCTGCTCGGGCGCAACGGCCTGCCACTGCTGGCCGGGGCCATAGGCACGGGCATCTTCTCGGGCTATGTGTTTGTCGTTCCCGGGCTGGCCGTGATCCTGATTGCCGGGCAGATGAATGTGAGCCTGGGGGCATGGCTGATAGGCGGTCTGTGCATAGGCCTGGTCACGGCGCTGCTGACCACCTTGCTGTTCAGCCTGCTGCTGCGCACCAACTACTGGAAACCCGAAACCGACGAGGACGCCAGCGAAGCCATGCTCGAGACCGAAGCCAGCGACGCCCAGGCGCCGGCGTCCGGTGAAGTTCCGGGTCTGCTGCTGGCATCGGCGCCCATCGTCGTGCCGCTGCTGATGATTGCCTTTGGTGCCTTTGCCAAGCTGGCAGGCATCTCCAGCGAGGTGATCAGTTTCATCGGCAATGCCAACCTGGCCTTGTTTGTCGGCCTGCTGGGCGCCTACCTGATGGCGCGGCGCTGGATAGGCGTGGAGCGCAGCAGCGAGGCGCTGACCGACGGCTTCAAGACCAGCGGCGAAATCCTGCTGATCACCGGGGTCGGCGGCTCGCTGGGCGCGATCATCACGGCTTCGGGCATGGGCGCGGAACTGGGCAAGCTGTTTTCCGCCGATGCGGGCGGGCCGGTCTTGCTGAGCATCGCGCTGGCCTGGTTCATTGCCGCGGTGCTGCATGTGGCCATAGGCTCGGTGTCGGTGGCGGCACTGACCGCCGCCAGCATCATCGGTCCGGTCGCGTCGCAGATTGCAATCTCGCCGGTGATCATCGGTTTTGCCATTGCCTCGGGCTCGCTGTTTGCCGTGCAGGTCAACAGCAACTTCTTCTGGATGTTCAAGGGCCTGATGGGCCTGTCGACCAAGGGTGCGCTCAAGACGCTGACCATGGTGACGTCGATTGCCTCGGTGGCTTCGCTGCTGCTGGTGGTGCTGGCCAGCATGTTTGGCTGAAGGCCGCGCCTATCCCCTGTCTGCGTCGTTCTTGCGCCATTGAGATATAAGCCAGATTGGCTTGTGTTCAAAGGGCAATAGGAATGAAGGATATCAGGAGCATGGACCTCAACCTGCTCAAGGCGCTGGATGCCTTGCTGGACGAGTGCAATGTGACCCGGGCCGCGGCGCGCCTGGGGCTGACCCAGCCGGCCATGAGCGGCATGCTCACGCGCTTGCGCGAGAGTTTCGGCGACCCGCTGTTCGCGCGTGCCCAGCGCGGCATGGTGCCCACGCAGCGCGCTCTGGACCTGGGCCTGCCGATCAAGCAGGTGCTGGCCGAGATCGACGCGCTGCTGCAGCCGCCGCTGTTCGATCCCGCGACCGCGCGCCTGACCTTCACCATTGCCGCGACCGACTACGCGCTGCGCGCGATTGCCGTGCCGTTTCTGTCGGTGCTCAAGCCGCTGGCGCCGTACATGCGCGTGGCGCTGGTGCCGCTGAGAAACGGCCAGGTGCAGACCCAGCTCGAGCGCGGCCAGATCAGCCTGGCCTTGCTGAGCCCCGAGAACACGCCGCCCGATCTGCATGCGCGCGTGCTATACAAGGAGCGCTATGTCTGCGTGTTGCGCGCAGGCCATCCCGCGGCGAACGGGCGCAAGCTCACGCTCAAGCAGTTCTGCGCGCTTGACCATGCGCTGGGCTCTTACGAGGGCGGCGGTTTCCACGGCGTGACCGACGAGGCGCTGGAGAAGCTGGGCCAGCGGCGCAATGTCACGGTATCGGTCAAATCGTTTCTGATACTGCCGGACATCCTGCGCAGCAGCGACATGGTTGCCATCCTGCCGAGCCGGCTGGTCGCGGGCCAGGACGGACTGGTGGTGTCCGAGCCGCCGCTCGATGTGCCCGGATTCACCAATACCGCGGTATGGCATGCGCGCACCCACAACGACCCCGCGCACCGCTGGCTGCGCGAACTGCTGGTCAGATCCTGCGCCGAAACGCAGTCGTGCTGATATCGATTGCGCTGATGCGAATCATAAATTTATAGCATTTGATTTATTTCAGCGGTGTCGCCATCTGCCCAAGTGGGTCCACAGCATTCGTCGGTCGAATGCCCGGACTTGCGGCCGTTCGCGCCGCCCATCTCTATTTCAGTCCAGAAGAAAATCAGCATGTCCGCATTGTTTACCCCGTTCACCCTCAAGGATGTCACGCTGCGCAACCGCATTGCCGTGCCGCCCATGTGCCAGTACAGCGCCATCGATGGCTTCACCAATGACTGGCATCAGATCCACTACCCGTCGATGGCGCGCGGCGGCGCCGCCTTGGTGATTGTCGAAGCCACGGGCGTCTCGCCCGAAGGCCGGATCACTCCGGGCTGCCTGGGCCTGTGGAACGACGCCCAGGCCGAAGGCCTGGCGCGCATCGCGGCCTCGGTCAAGGCCGCGGGTGCCGTTCCCGGCATACAGATCGGCCATGCGGGCCGCAAGGCCAGCGCCAATCTTCCGTGGGAGGGCGACGACCATATCCCGGCCAGCGATGCGCGCGCCTGGCAGCCGATCGCGCCCTCGGCCATTGCTTTCGGTGGCGGCCTGCCGCGCGTGCCTACCGAGATGACGCTGGCCGACATCGTGCGCGTCAAGGCCGATTTCGTCGCCGCCGCGCGCCGCGCGCGCGACGCGGGCTTCCAGTGGCTGGAGCTGCACTTCGCGCATGGCTATCTCGCGCAGACCTTCTTTTCGGCGCATTCGAACCAGCGCAGCGACGCCTACGGCGGCAGCTTCGACAACCGCGCGCGCTTTCTGCTGGAGACGCTGGCCGCGGTGCGCGAAGTCTGGCCGCAGAACCTGCCGCTCACGGCGCGTTTCGGCGTGATCGAGTACGACGGCAAGGACGAGCAGACGCTGGCGGAATCCATCGAACTGGTCAAGCAGATGCGCCAGGGCGGACTCGACCTGCTCAATGTCAGTGTCAACTTCGTCATTCCCGATGTGCAGATTCCCTGGGCCACGCCGGCGTTTCTTGCGCCCATCGCCCAGCGCGTGGCGCGCGAGGCCGGCCTGCCGGTGGCCTCGAGCTGGGGCATCGACGATCCGCAGGTCGCGGAGCGCGCGGTTGCCGAGCAGCAGATGTCGCTGGTGATGATTGGCCGTGCCATGCTCGCCAATCCCCACTATCCCTATGTGCTGGCCCAGGCGCTGCAGCAGCCACGCCCGGACTGGACGCTGCCCGCGCCCTATGCGCACTGGCTTGAGCGCTACCGCGGCGCGGGCAAGAAGTCCGTGCAGTAAACGCTTGCTGCCGTGCCCACGCTGGCCGCGACCCTGGCCGGCCGGGGTGCTGCACAAGCAGACCATACTCGAGACCTTTCTGGCCTAGCTGCCCGAGGGCCTGGCCGGGCGCGTGCCGCCGGCGCGGCAACTGGCCTTGTTCCACGACGGAGCGCTGGCGCAGATCATGGTGCAACACCGACCCTAGGCTGGACAAATCTCCGCCCACTGCGCCGACAGCCTGATCCAGGCACGCTTGTCCCGGCCCCCTGTCGCCAGGATGGATTAGTATTGCCCCCTAAATTCAAGGGCTGATATGAAAAAGACCGTGGCGCTCGCAGCCTTGTGCATTGCTGTCCTGGCATCTTGCGGTGGTGAGATTGGCGATGGCGATGGCGATCCGGCGCAGCCGCAGCTGCCTGCCGAGCCGGAAGTGGCGCAGCCCGCGCCCAAGGCCGGGCTGTATGTAGCCAACGACGTCAGGGAGGCCGGCTTTGACGCGTATGTCGATCGCTACCATCAATTGACGCTGGAAGACGGCGTCTCGTGGATTGTCGACGACATCGATGCCTCGGGTCATCCGCGGTTCTTCGCGCAGGGCGTCTTCACGTTGGCATACGAGGCCAGCGGAATTGCGCCGGTGGCGCCTTGGCCTTGGACAAACGTGGAGCGCAGCGACCGCTACCGAGTCTTCAAGGATGCCGCGGCGCTGGTGGCGACAGGGTCGAGCGTGCTCAAGTCTGCGCTGGTCGAAGTCGTCGAGACGCCCGGCAGCGCCGACTTGCTGGCAAGCACCGTCTTTCACTCGGCCGCCTATGGACGGTCGCGGGCCGAGCGCCCGGCGACGTCCGCAGCCGGACCCGCCTACACCTTTGATTACGGCAAGGCGGCCAGCGTGTCTGATATCGCGGGCGCGTGGGTGTTCTACAACCCCGGTCGCAAGGTGCCCAAGGCGACATTGACCGTGGCATCGACCGGTGCATTCTCCGGTGTCAATGAGGCCACGGGCTGCAACTATGCGGGCACGCTTGCGCCGCGAGCCAGCGGCAAGAACGTGTTCGATGCGGCAGTCACGCTCACCGGGTGCGTGGACGCGGGAAGCTACGCCGGTGTTGCCTACAGCTCCCGGCATCGCCCCATGAATATCTATGAACCCGGATATTTTGTGACGCTGCTCAAGCTGATGGCGCTCAAGGCTGACAGGACACAGGTATTCAACCTGCAGATGACACCCGCGCCGAAAGGATGAGCGGCCCAGCGCCGGTCACCTTCCCGGGCGGCTGGCGCGCGCGCCGGGAGATTTCTCAGATTTTGCGGAACACCAGGTCCCAGACGCCGTGGCCCAGCTTGATGCCGCGGTTCTCGAACTTGGTCAGCGGGCGGTAGTCGGGCTGGGGCGCATAGGCTTCGGCGGTGTTGGCCAGCGTGGGCTCGGCCGACAGCACTTCGAGCATCTGCACGGCATAGGGCTCCCAGTCGGTCGCGCAGTGCAGGTAGCCGCCGGGCTTGAGGCGCGCGGCCAGCTTGGCGATCAGCGGCGGCTGCACCAGGCGGCGCTTGTTGTGCTTCTTCTTGTGCCAGGGATCGGGAAAGAAGATGTGCACGCCGTCGATGCTGGCTTCGGGCAGCATGTTGTCTATGACTTCGACCGCGTCATGCCGCAGGATGCGGATGTTCTTGATGTCCTGCTCGCTGATGCGCTTGAGCAGCGCGCCCACGCCGGGCTCGTGCACTTCGCAGCACAGGAAGTTGTCTTCGGGGCGCACGCGCGCGATATGCGCCGTGGCCTCGCCCATGCCGAAGCCGATCTCGAGAATCAGCGGGGCCGTGCGGCCGTAGGCGGCGCTCGCGTCCAGCGGCGCGGCCTGGTAGTTCAGCAGGAACTGCGGGCCGACCTCGGCAAAGGCCTTGGCCTGACCGGTCGTGGTACGGCCGGCGCGAAGCACATAGCTTTTGATGGTTTTGGGATAAGCCACGCCGGCGGGAGCAATGCCGGGCGTAGCGTCTTGGGGGGCGTCGGGGCCGGGAGCGGCCGCATTGGTTTGGTGTTCAGTCACAGGGCGTGATTGTAGTTAGCTCGCCAGGCCTCGACCCACAGCGCCTGTGCATCGGCCAGGGATTTGTGGGTGCAATCGGCCAGGGGCAGTCCCAGAGCCGCGGCGGCGGCGTCCAGCGCGGCGCGGCAGGCCTGGGGCGTGGACACATCGATGGAGCGCGCGCCATGCTGCTTGGACAGCTTTTCGCCGTCGGCGCGGCGCACCAGCGGCGTGTGCAGATAGGTCGGCGTTGGCAGCCCCAGAGCCTGCTGCAGCAGCATCTGGCGCGGGGTGTTGTCGGTCAGGTCCTCGCCGCGCACCACATGGCTTATCTGCTGCAGACCGTCATCGACGACCACGGCCAGCTGGTAGGCCCAGAGGCCGTCGGCGCGGCGCAGCACGAAGTCGCCCACCCTGCGCACCAGATCCTGCGACTGCGCGCCCAGGCGGCGGTCATGCCACAGCAGTTGGCCGTCGGCCGCGTTCCAACTGGGCGCCCACGGGCCGGCAAAGGGCAGCGCCAATCGCGCGGCTTTCTCGGTGGCAAAGCGCCAGGCCCTGGCCTGGCGGCCCTGCAGGCCCGCGCGGCAGGTGCCGGGATAGGGGCGCTCGATATGTCGCTCGCGCTCCAGGCCCAGTCGCTCCCAGGCAATTTCAATGTCGCGCCGCGTGCAGGCGCAGCCGTAGGCCAGCTGCCGGACCAGCAACTGTTGCAATGCCTGTTCGTAGAAGCCGGCGCGCTGCGACTGCCAGACAGGGGCTTCATCGGGCATAAGGCCGCAGGCGGCAAGCTGCTGCAGTATCAGCTCATCGGCACCGGGCATGCAGCGCGGCGGGTCGATGTCTTCGATGCGCACCAGCCAGCGCCCGTGGTGGGCGCGCGCATCCAGCCAGCTGGCCAGCGCAGCAACCAGCGAGCCCGCATGCAGCGGGCCCGTGGGAGAGGGCGCAAAGCGCCCGACATAAGACGAAGCTTTCCAGCTCATGCCACTTTCAGTGCCAGCTCCAGACCGGAGACAAACGCATCTTCGACGCGCGCGCCCAGGCACCAGTCGCCGCAGACACCAAGATTTGTCTTGTCGTTCCAGAGGAAGGGATGGCCCAGCGTGCTCACGGTCTGGGCGTGCGGCCAGAAGCGGCTGCTGACATGGCTGGGCGTGGCGTGGATGCCGGTGATTTCGGCAAAGGCTTTCTGCAGCTTGGCCTGGATGCGCGGGCCGTCGTCGTTGCGGTGCTCCTGCGACCAGGCGGGGCTGGCCTGCACGGTCCAGCGCTCGGTGGACGAACGCCCGGGCTTGGAGGATTCGCGTGCCAGCCACGCAATGCGGTGGTGGGTGCTGCGCGCGGCATTCCAATGCGGGCCCAGCGTGGTCAGTCCGGGCTGCTGCGCCTGGGCAAAGGTCAGGTGCAGGGTCCAGCAGGGCGCGATGTCGATTTCGCTCAGCGTCTGGCAATGCAGGTCGGCCAGGCCCGTGGGCTCGAGCAGTGAGCGTGCCAGCGGCGCCGGCAGGGCCAGCAGCACGGTGTCAAAACCGGCATGCACGGTCTGCTCGGTCGCGTCAAGCGCATTCTCGGTGTGCAGCTGCCAGCGCGTGGGGTCGAGACGGTCGCGTTCCAGCGCGGTGACGCGGCATTGCGTCAGCAGCCGGCCGGCGTCCTGCAGCGGCTTGGCCCAGGCCGCGGGCAGGCTTTGCATGTGGGGTGTCGCCACCCAATGGGATTCGCGTGGCGGCGGCACGGCGGTGGCCACGCGACCGGCGCTGTCAAGCACGCGTATGGTGGTCGCGCTCCAGGGACGGCACAGCTTGGGATCGAGCGCCAGCACCTGCTC
>JBBKVU010000270.1:0-2788 GCA_037968595.1 Comamonas sp. | reverse complement strand
CGCTCAAGCGGCCGTGCGACGTGACGCTGTTCATCGACAGCCAGTATGTGCTCAAGGGCATCACCGAATGGATACACGGCTGGAAGGCCAAGGGCTGGCGCACGGCGTCCAAGGAGCCGGTGAAGAACGTCGAACTGTGGCAGCGCCTGGACGAACTGGTGAGCCAGGGCGGCCACCGCATCGACTGGCGCTGGGTCAAGGGCCATGCCGGCGATCCGGGCAACGAGCGCGCCGACATGCTGGCCAACAAGGGCGTGGAAAAGGCCCTGGGCCGGGTCTGACCTCAGTCGCGCGGCAGCTTGGCGAGTTCCGCCGCGAGCGTCGCGCCGTCCTGGGGGCGCACGCTGCGGCCGACTTCCTGGCCGTCGCGCAGAAACACCAGCGTCGGCCAGAGCTTGACGCGAAAGCTGCGCCCCAGGGGACGGCCCGGGCCGTCCTCGATCTTCAGATGCTGCAGGTCGGCGCGCGCCTCCAGCGCTTCGCGGATCAGCGGCTGGGCGCCCTTGCACCAGCCGCACCAGCCGGTACCGAACTCCAGCACCGTGTTGCCGCGCAGGGCCTGGACGTCCTGTGCCGAAGGCTCGGGGGTGAGGGGTTGGGTCTGGAATGGCATGCAGGTTTCCTGTGAAATGAACGAAGGTGTGGGCCGGCGTGCGCAGGTTCAGCCATCGCTGGCGCGCACCGAACGGACCTGGTCGCGGCCCTCTTGCTTGGCACGGTACAGCAACTGGTCTATGCGTTCAATGCATTCGGCCAGTTCCTGGTCGGGCTCGATCTGGCCCACGCCCGCGGAAATGGTGATCGGCATGGGCAGCATGTCGGCGCAGGCCTGGCGCACCGCATGCCGGCAGCGGTCCAGCGTCAGCACGGCACTGGCTTCGTCGCAGCCCGGCATGATCAGCAGGAACTCCTCGCCGCCCCAACGGATGATCTTGTCGCTGGCGCGCAGGCAGGCGGCCACGGTGCGGGCCACGGTGGCCAGCACCTTGTCGCCCGTGGGGTGGCCGAAGCCGTCGTTGACCTGCTTGAAATAATCGATATCGACCAGGGCCAGCGCCAGCGCCGCGCCGATCTCGCGCGCCTGGGCGACGGCTTTTTCCAGATGCAGGCTGCCCGACGTGCGCGTCAGCGCGCCGGTCAGGCTGTCGTGCTGCATCTGTTCGCGAAACGCGCGCTCGGACATGACCTTGGCGGTGATGTCGCGCATCATGCTCACATAGTGCGTGACTTCGCCTTCGGCGTTGCGCAGCGGGGTGATGCTCTGCTCGCAATGCACCTCCGTGCCGTCGCTGCGCCGGTTGATGAAGATCTCGCGCACCGGCCGGCCGTCCTTGAGCCGGCCCCAGAACGCGGCGTAGAACGCCAGATCATGCTGGCCGGACTGGACCACCGAGGGCTTGCGGCCTATCAGCTCGCTGGCGCGCAGGCCGGTGATCTTCTCGTAGCCCTGGTTGGCGAATTCAATGATGCCGTCGTGATTGCAGATCAGCACGCCGTCCTCGGTCGCGTCCAGCGTGCGCGCGAAGATGTCCGAAGACGCCCGGGCTTGCGCCAGGGCGCTCAGATCGTGCTGCACCGAGACGAAATGGGTGATGCGGCCTTGGCCGTCGCGCACCGGCGAGATGTTCCATTCCAGCAGGTAGGGCGTGCCGTCCTTGCGGTAGTTGAAGGTCGAGCCCTTGAAGAAGCGGCCTTGGGCCAGGCAGCGGCGCAGTTCGTCCAGGACCTTGGGGCAGGTGTGCGGGCCCTGCAGCATGCGCGGATTGCGCCCCAGCAGCTCGTGCGCCGCATAGCCGGTCATCTGGCACAGCGCCGGATTGACATAGACGATGCGGTGGCCGTTTTCGCCGGCATCGGTGATCAGCACGGCATTGAAGGCCTGCTCTATGGCCTGCAGCAGCAGGGTCGGCAGGGCGTCAGGCAAGCCGGCAGCCGGGGGCAAGGAAGGCGAGCGGGAACGCATGCAGATGTTGTCGTGCCCTGAAGGGGGTGGCAAAAATGCTGCGCCACCCGAAGTGGCAGGGCAGCGCCTACCTGCGGATTATGCCGGCTCGGCGCGGATTTGTAACTTCACATTGCGCCGTCGAACATCAGCACGTCGACCGGCTCGCCGGCCTGCACCGTGGCCTGGTCATGGTGCAGCACGATCAGTCCGTTGGCCTGCACCATGGAGCTGAGCACGCCCGAGCCCTGATTGCCCGTGGTGCGCACCTGCAGTCGGCCGTCGGCGCCGGTGCTGACGATGCCGCGCTGGTATTCGGTGCGGCCCGGGCGCTTGCGCAGGGTCTCGCAGCTCACCGCCTGCAGCAGCGGCTGAGGGCGCGCGCCGCAGCCCATCATCTGCAGCAGTGCGGGGCGCACCAGCGCGATGAAGGCCACCATGGCCGCGACCGGATTGCCCGGCAAGCCGAACAGAATGGCGGATCCGGGCCCGGCGTTCAGCCGGCCCACGGCCAGCGGCCGGCCGGGGCGCATTGCCACGCGCCAGAAAGCGATGTCGCCCAGGCGCTGCAACTGCGCACGCAGATGGTCGGCGTCGCCCGTGCTGACGCCGCCGCCGGTGCCGCCGACGCGGTGATCACCAGCGGCGGCGTGCCGCAGCGCCGCCTCAAGCAAGGCCGGGTCATCACGCACCGGCGGGCCTTCGATGACTTCGACGCCCAGGCGGCGCAGCAGCGCGCAGATGGTGTAGCGGTTGCTGTCGTAGACCGCGGCGGCGCGCGGCGCCTCGCCGGGGCTCAGAATTTCATCGCCGGTGGAGAAATATGCCACCCGCAGGCGGCGAAAC
>JBBKVU010000269.1:0-5911 GCA_037968595.1 Comamonas sp. | reverse complement strand
CCGGCAGCACGAATACCTGCCGGTCACGCTCTCCGGGCGTTTCCTAGCGCACAAGACCGTGCTGACCCAGGCGGTCACCGAACTTGGCGCGGGCGCGGCCACGGGCTCGGCGCGCACGCGTTCGGTGACGCGCTCTATCAGGTCGAGCTTCCAGGCGCGGCGCTGCAGCTGCCAGCTGCCCAAAGCCAGGAAGGTAACGAACAAGGCCATGCCCAACAGTGCGAGCATGGCCTTGAGCAGAACTGAACGCGGGCGCGCGGGCCCGGCGTTCATTGCTGGAGGACGTTGAGCGGTCAAGACTGCGGGGCAGTAATGGCGGCCGGCTCGTCGTGGTGCGGCATCATGTTGGCGTTCATGTGGAACATGACCCAGAGCGTTCCCGACAGCGCGATCACGACGAAGATCACGGTGAAGATCGTCGACAGCAGCGTCCAGCCGGCTTCGACCTTGCTGTTCATGTGCAGGAAGTAGTACATGTGGACCAGGATCTGGATGATCGCGAACGCGCCCAGCACCAGCACCGCCGTGCTGCGGCCTTCGATGACCTTGGCCATGATCAGCCAGAAGGGAATTGCCGTCAGGATGACCGACAGCACGAAGCCCGTCATGTAGCCGGAGAAGGTGCTGTGCGGGCCGGCGTCGTCGTGGTGGTCGTCATGCGCATCGTGTGCATGGCCGGCATGGATGTCGTGTGCGCTCATTACAGCACTCCCATCAGGTAGACAAAGGTGAAGACGCCGATCCAGACCACGTCCAGAAAGTGCCAGAACATCGACAGGCACATCAGGCGGCGGTTGTTCTCGTGCGTCAGGCCATGCTTGTTGATCTGCAGCATCAGCACGACCAGCCAGATGAGGCCGAACGTGACGTGCAGACCGTGGGTGCCGACCAGCGTGAAGAACGACGACAGGAAGGCGCTGCGGCCCGGGCCCGCGCCTTCGTGCAGCAGGTGCGAGAACTCATAGAGTTCCAGGCCCAGGAAGCAAAGGCCCAGCACGCCGGTGATGGCCAGCCAGCCCAGCGTGGCCGAAACCTTGGCCTGTTGCTTCTTGAGCATGGCAAAGCCGAAGGTGATCGACGACAGCAGCAGGAAAGCCGTGTTCATCGCCACCAGCGGCAGGTCGAACAGATCGGCGCCGGTCGGGCCGGCGGCATAGCTGCGGCCCAGCACGCCATAGGTGGCAAACAGGGCAGCGAAGATGAGGCAATCGCTCATCAGGTAGAGCCAGAAGCCCAGCGCCGTGCCGTTGGCCACGTGCGGTTCCTCGGCCAGATGGTAGTCGCGGGGTTCAATGGCGCCTGCGGCGCCAGCGTTCATGCGGAGTTCAGACATTGCGAGCAAGCAGTTCAGTGCGGGCATCTTCAGTCGCAGCAACTTCGGATGCTGGAATGTAGAAATCGCGCTTGTAGTTGAAGGTATGGATGATCGAGATCAGCACCACGGCGGCAAACGACACGCCGGCCACCAGCCACATGTGCCAGATCATCGCGAAGCCGAACAGCGTGGCGACCATGGCGATCACAAAGCCGGCGCCGGTGTTCTTGGGCATGTGCAAGGCCTTGAAGCCCGCGAGCGGACGCTTGTAGCCGTGCTTCTTCATGTCCCACCAGGCGTCGATTTCATAGACCTTGGGGGTGAGCGCGAAGTTGTAGTCAGGCGTGGGCGATGCGGTCGACCATTCCAGCGTACGGCCATCCCATGGATCGCCGGTGACGTCGCGCAGGGCGGCGCGGTTGCGGAAGCTGACCCACAGTTGCACCAGGAATGCAGCGATACCCGCGGCGACGATCAGCACGCCGACAAACGAGATGTACAGCCAGACGTTGTACGAAGCGTCTTCAAACACGTTGACGCGGCGCGTCGCGCCCATAAGGCCCAGCACGTACAGCGGCGTGAAGGTGACCCAGAAGCCGACCAGCCAGCACCAGAAGCAGACCTTGCCCCAGAACTCGTCGAGCGTATAGCCGAAGGCCTTGGGGAACCAGTAGTTGATGGCTGCGAACAGGCCGAAGACCACGCCGCCGATGATCACGTTGTGGAAGTGGGCAATCAGGAACAGGCTGTTGTGCAGCACGAAGTCGGCAGGGGGGACGGCCAGCAGAACGCCGGTCATGCCGCCCACGGCAAACGTCGCCATGAAGCCCACGGTCCACATCATGGGCACGGTGAAGCGGATGCGGCCCTTGTACATGGTGAACAGCCAGTTGAAGATCTTCGCCCCGGTGGGGATGGAGATGATCATCGTGGTGATGCCGAAGAACGAGTTCACGCTCGCGCCCGAGCCCATGGTGAAGAAGTGGTGCAGCCAGACCAGGTAGGACAGGATGGTGATCGCGACCGTTGCATACACCATCGAGGTGTAGCCGAACAGGCGCTTGCGGCTGAACGTGGCGGTGATTTCAGAGAACACGCCGAAGGCCGGCAGGATCAGGATGTAGACCTCGGGGTGGCCCCAGATCCAGATCAGGTTCACGTACAGCATGGCGTTGCCGCCCATGTCGTTGGTGAAGAAGTGCGTGCCCAGGTAGCGATCCAGCGACAGCAGCAGCAGCGTTGCCGTGAGCACCGGGAACGAGGCGACGATCAGCGCGTTGGTGCACAGCGAGGTCCAGACGAACACCGGCATCTTCATCAGCGTCATGCCGGGGGCGCGCATCTTGATGATGGTCACCAGCAGGTTGATGCCCGACAGCGTGGTGCCGACACCGGCAATCTGCAGCGACCAGATGTAGTAGTCGAGACCGACGCCCTCGGGGTTGTGGCCTAGGTTGGACAGCGCCAGCCAGCCCGAGGTCGAGAACTCACCGATGAACAGCGACACCATGACCAGGATGGCACCGGCGGTGGTCATCCAGAAACTGAAGTTGTTCAGGAACGGGAAGGCCACGTCGCGCGCGCCGATCTGGAGCGGCACGACGTAGTTCATCAGGCCCGTGACCAAGGCCATGGCCACGAAGAAGATCATGATCGTGCCGTGGGCCGTGAAGATCTGGTCGTAGTGGTGCGGCGGCAGAAAGCCCAGCCCGTCGACCGTGGCCATGGCCTGCTGGGCGCGCATCATCAGCGCGTCGGCAAAGCCGCGCAGCAGCATGACTATGCCCAGGATCATGTACATGATCCCGATCTTCTTGTGGTCGATACTGCAGATCCAGTCGCGCCACAGCGGGCCCCAGAGCTTGAAGCGGGTCAACAGGGCGAGCACCGCGAGGCCGCCGAGAATCACGCCCGCAAAGGTTGCGAGAAGAATCGGCTCGTGCAGCGGTATCGATTCCCAGCTCAACCGTCCGAAGATCAGTCGGGCTGCATCAAATTGTTCAGACATAAAAGGTCTCTTGTGAGGCACACAGCAGGCCGGACGGGTCCGGTGTGCTGTGCGCCGAATTGCTTATTGCTGGATGACGGCTGGAGAAGCCACGCCGGATTCCAGCGCTGCCGTGATTTTCGCGGCGTCTTCGGTCGTGCAGATGTCGGCCGTCAGGTTCAGGCCCTTGGCGCGTGCGTAGGATTCGCCGCCGGCCTTGTCGATGGCCATCATGGTGTGCATGCACATCTGGCCTTCCTCGACGCAGCGGTTCAGGACCGTGTGGTACAGCTTGGGGTCGACATTGCCGAAGCGTTCGACCGGATTGCGTTCGCTGGGCTTGGCCAGCGCGAGGTAGCTTGCGCGGTCCAGGGTCTTGCCTTCGGTCTTGGCCTTGGCAATCCATTCGGCAAAGCCTTCGTTGCTCAGGCCGTGGAACTTGAACGTCATGCCCGAGAAGCCTGCGCCGCTGTAGTGCGAGGACATGCCCTTGTAGACACCTTCCTTGTTGATCACGGCATTGAGTTCGGTCTGCATGCCGGGCATGGCATAGATCATGCCGGCCAGGTCAGGCACGTAGAACGCGTTCATCGTGGTGGTCGATGTCAGCTTGAAGTGGATAGGGCGATCGACGGGCGCTGCGAGTTCGTTGACCGTGGCAATGCCTTGCTCGGGGTAGAAGAACAGCCATTTCCAGTCCATGGCCACGACTTCGACGGTCAGCGGCTTGACGTTCTCCGCGAGCGGACGCTGGGCATCGATGCGGTCGAGCGGACGATAGGGGTCGAGCTTGTGGGTGCTGATCCAGGTGATCGCACCAAGGATGATCACGATGATCAGCGGCGCCGTCCAGATCACCAGTTCGAGCTTGGTCGAGTGGTGGAAGTCGGGATCGTATTCGGCTTCGGTGTTCGACTGGCGGTATTTCCAGGCGAAGAAGAACGTCAGCAGAATCACCGGAACGATGATGATCAGCATCAGCAAGGTGGCCAGCATGACCAGATCACCTTGCTGCGAGGCGATATCGCCTGCGGGGTTGAGAACTACGGCATTGCTGCAGCCGCTGAGGGCGGCGACAAGCGCGGTAGCTGTGAGCCACGCAGGCCCACGGATTTCCTTGGATTGAAGCATGTCATGGGCGCGCCGGAGCGCGCTTAGGTGTAAACGTGAGATTGGAACCAGCGTAAATGTAATAAAAAGGAGCAAATTGTCGATTGGACATTTTGTCCCACGTCAATACGTGGGTGTATTGCGCCATTCTTGGTGGATCAGCGAATTTCGATGTAGGCGGGTAGGCCGAACCGATGTCGGCAGGCAGCAGGCCTGTCGGGGTGAGGGGGCTGGCGATGGCCGGGCTGTAGTTTTTGGCTGACGCGCGCAGGCGCGAAAGCCGTACTGGGTCCTGTCATTGACCAGCGTAGAAAGAGCTAGTCATTGAATGGGAGCATCTCTATGAGCGCAACCGGTTACACAGCATTGTCCGCAGGGGGCAGAGAAAGCCCCGAAGCGCTGTCGCGTGCAGATACGGACGAAGAGGTCAGCCCTGGTGATATCGCGGTTGGCGTGATCATTGGTCGATCTTCGGAATATTTTGATTTCTTTGTGTTCGGCATCGCCTGCGTGCTGGTCTTCCCCGCACTGCTGTTTCCCTCCTTTTCCCGCCTTGACGGGACGCTGGCGTCGTTTGCGATCTTTTCACTGGCCTTCATAGCCCGGCCATTTGGCACGGCCATTTCCATGGCGGTGCAGCGGCGCTGGGGCCGCGCCACCAAGCTGACGCTGGCGCTG
Source organism: Comamonas sp. (assembly GCA_037968595.1). Lineage (GTDB taxonomy): Bacteria > Pseudomonadota > Gammaproteobacteria > Burkholderiales > Burkholderiaceae_C > Comamonas. The sequence goes on along the minus strand of JBBKVU010000269.1, from coordinate 821 downwards.
TTCCTGCTCGGTACCTCCACTGTGGGCATGGCCTTCCTGCCCGGGTACGAGAGCCTGGGCACCTGGGCCATCGTGTTGTTTGCCGTGCTGCGCATAGGCCAGGGCCTGGCGCTGGGCGGTTCCTGGGACGGTCTGCCATCGCTGCTGGCGATCTCCGCGCCGCGCGAGCGCCGCGGCTGGTTCTCCATGCTGGGGCAGCTTGGCGCGCCCGTGGGCTTCTTCATGGCCGCGGGTCTGTTTGCCTATGTGTACGACCACACCACGCCCAAGGAATTCCTGGCCTGGGGCTGGCGCTACACGTTCTTCGTGGCGTTCGCGATCAACGTCGTCGCGCTGTTTGCGCGCCTGCGCCTGGTCGTCGGCCAGTCGTATTCCCACCTGCTGCATCAGAACGAACTCGAGCCGGTCAAGGCTTCCGAGGTGGTCCGCTCCGAGGGCCGCAACGTGGTCATCGGCGCATTTGCGGCGCTGGCCAGCTTTGCGCTGTTCCACCTGGTGACCATCTTCCCGCTGTCGTATATCGAGATCTACTCCGAGCAACCCGTGGTCGACGTGCTGCGCGTGCAGATGCTGGGCGCGGCCCTGGCGTGCGTCGCGATGGTGGGTTCGGGCTGGCTTGCCGACCGCTTCGGGCGGCGCAACACGCTGGGCACCATGGCCGCGCTGATCTGCGTGTTCAGCTTCGTGGGTCCGGGCCTGCTGGGCAATGGCCAAGGCGGCAACAACGCCTTCCTGATCATCGGCTTCATCCTGCTTGGCCTGTCGTACGGTCAGGCTTCGGGCACGGTCACGGCCAACTTCACGCCGCGCTTCCGCTACAC
>JBBKVU010000268.1:0-4105 GCA_037968595.1 Comamonas sp. | reverse complement strand
GCCCGCAGGGGCGTTCAGGCCCGTGCCCACGGCCGTGCCGCCGAGCGCGAGCTCGCTCAGATGCGGCAGCGCGGCCTGCACATGGGCCTGGCCGTGCCGCAGCTGCGCCACATAGCCCGAGAACTCCTGGCCCAGCGTCAGCGGCGTGGCGTCCTGCAGGTGGGTGCGGCCGATCTTGATGATGCCGGCAAAGGCCTCGGACTTCTCGGCCAGCGTGGCCTGCAGCTTTGCCGCCGAGGGCAGCAGCCGCTCGACCAGCGCCTGCACCGCGGCCACATGCATGGCCGTGGGAAAGACGTCGTTGCTGGACTGGCTCTTGTTGACGTCGTCGTTGGGATGCACCAGCCGGCCTTCGCCGCGCTCGCCGCCCAGCAGCTCGCTGGCGCGGTTGGCCAGCACCTCGTTGACGTTCATGTTGCTCTGCGTGCCCGAGCCGGTCTGCCAGACGACGAGCGGAAACTGTTCATCGTGCTGGCCGGCAATCACTTCATCGGCGGCGGCAACAATGGCCTCGGCCTTCTTGGCGTCCAGCAGGCCCAGCTGCTGGTTGACCACCGCCGAAGCGCGCTTGACCAGGGCCAGCGCGCGTATCAGCTCCAGCGGCTGGCGCTCGCCGGAGATGTCGAAATTCTGCAGCGAACGCTGGGTTTGCGCTCCCCAGAGCCTGTCGGCCTGGACCTCGATGGGGCCGAAAGTGTCACGTTCCTGTCGCGTAGCCGATTGCGTCATCCACAAGTCTCCATAAGGGTTGAATGGAAAAAATCCATTGATGAATGATACCCATTCTCAATGTTCGGTTTTGTCTGCACTCTGGCACCCGCCCCACAGACGAGAACGACCCGCATTCGCGCTGCGAGTGTTATAGAAGACTGCTGGGCTATGGGCACGGTTTGCGGTGAAGCGCGGGATAATCCCGGGTTGCTGTCGATGTTTCCTTCTAGAAAAACCCCACGATGACCACCACGATCCGCCAACAGGACCTGATCGATTCGATCGCAGGCGCCCTGCAGTACATCAGCTATTACCATCCGGCCGACTACATTGCCCACCTGGCGCGCGCCTACGAGCGCGAGCAGAGCCCGGCGGCCAAGGACGCGATGGCCCAGATCCTGACGAACTCCAAGATGTCGGCCATCGGTCACCGCCCCATCTGCCAGGACACCGGCATTGTCAACGTGTTCCTGAAGATCGGCATGGACGTGCGCTGGGAAGGTTTCACCGGCGGCATCGAGGACGCGATCAACGAAGGCGTGCGCCAAGGTTACAACCACCCCGACAACACGCTGCGTGCTTCCGTGGTGGCAGACCCCCACTTCGCCCGCAAGAACACCAAGGACAACACGCCGGCCGTGATCTTCACGCAGATCGTGCCCGGCGACAAGGTCGACATCACGGTCGCAGCCAAGGGCGGCGGCTCGGAAAACAAGTCCAAGATGATCATGATGAACCCCGGCGACAGCATTGTCGACTGGGTGCTCAAGACCATTCCAACCATGGGTGCGGGCTGGTGTCCGCCGGGCATGATCGGTATCGGCATCGGCGGCACCGCCGAGAAGGCCGTGCTGCTGGCCAAGGAAAGCCTGATGGAAGACCTGGACATGTACGAACTCCAGGCCAAGTCGCAGCGCGGCGAGAAGCTCGACCAGGTCGAGGAAATGCGCCTGGAACTGTACGAGAAGGTCAATGCACTGGGCATTGGCGCCCAGGGCCTGGGCGGCCTGTCGACGGTGCTCGACGTCAAGATCAAGATGTACGCCACGCACGCGGCGTCCAAGCCCGTGGCCATGATTCCCAACTGCGCGGCCACGCGCCACGCCCACTTCGTGATGGACGGCTCGGGCCCGGTCTTCCTCGACGCGCCTTCGCTGGACCTCTGGCCCAAGGTCGACTGGGCGCCCGACACGCAAAAGAGCAAGCGCGTCGACCTGAACAACCTGACCAAGCAGGAAGTCGCCAGCTGGAAGCCCGGCGACACGCTGCTGCTCAACGGCAAGATGCTCACCGGCCGCGACGCCGCGCACAAGCGCATCCAGGACATGCTGGCCAAGGGCGAGAAGCTGCCGGTGGACTTCACCAACCGCGTGATCTATTACGTTGGCCCCGTGGACCCGGTGGGCGACGAAGCCGTGGGCCCCGCCGGCCCGACCACGGCCACGCGCATGGACTCGTTCACCAACATGATGCTCGAGCAGACCGGCCTGATCGCGATGATTGGCAAGGCCGAGCGCGGCCCGGTCGCCATCGAGGCCATCAAGCAGCACAAGAGCGCCTACCTGATGGCTGTCGGCGGCGCCGCCTACCTGGTTTCCAAGGCCATCAAGAACGCCAAGGTCGTGGGCTTTGCCGATCTGGGCATGGAAGCCATCTATGAGTTCGACGTGGTCGACATGCCCGTCACGGTGGCGGTCGACGCGGGCGGCACCAGCGCCCACATCACCGGTCCGGCGATCTGGAAGGAACGCATCGCCACCGGCGAATTCAAGGGAATTTCCGTAGGCGCGGTCTGAACCCGCGGCCGCTCCACCCGGAGCGGCATCCTGCAGGCACGGCCTGGACAAGGCATACTTGGATGCGGGCCGTTTCGGCCCGCATTTTCCCGCCCGCACTCCCTGCCCTTTCCATGCACCACGCAGCCTCTCCCATCGGCATCTTCGACAGCGGCATAGGCGGTCTCAGCGTCCTGCAGGCGCTGCGCCATGAACTGCCACAGGAACATCTGGTCTATGTCGCCGACAGCGGCCATGCGCCCTATGGCGAGCGCGACGAAGCATTCGTGCAGCAGCGCACCAGCGCCATTGCCCGCCACCTGCGCGCGCAATACGACATCAAGGCCCTGGTGATTGCCTGCAACACCGCCACCGCCGCGGCCGTCGAACAGCTGCGCCGGGAAATGCCCGATCTCACGCTGATCGGCGTCGAGCCCGCGCTCAAGCCGGCCTCGCTCAGCAGCCAGACCCACCATGTGGGCGTCATGGCCACGCGCGGCACCGTCAGCAGCGCACGCTTTGCACGCCTGCTGAGTGAGCACTCACAAAAGACGAAATTTGCGGTCCAGGCCTGCGATGGCCTGGCGCGCGCCATCGAGCTGGCAACCGAGCAGCCACCGGCCGCCGACATGCAGGCCAGCGACCTCTGGGAACGCTGCGCCCGGCACACGCAGGCGCTGGGCAGCTTCGGGCTGAAGACCGGCGAGATCGACACGCTGGTGCTGGGCTGCACCCACTATCTTTTCGTCAAGGACGAACTGCGCGCGCTGCTCGGCCCCGACGTGCAGCTGATAGACACCGGCGCGCCCGTCGCGCGCCAGGTGCGCCGCCTGCTGGCCCAGGCCGGCATGCTGGCGCCCGAGGCCCAGTCAGCGCCGCAGATCCAGCTGTTTGCCACGGGCGGGCTGAGCAGCCTGCAGGCGGCGGCCCAGCGCTGGCTGGATTTGCCGGCCGCGCATTGCGCGCATATAGAGATTGCGTGACGCAATCAGCGGCTGGGCGGTTCACCCTTCGACAAACTCCGGGCGAACGCAAAACCGTCGGTGCTGCGCCCTGGGCCTGTCGAAGGACCAAGGCATGAACGACAAAAACCGTTCGCCCTGAGCCTGTCGAAGGGCCGGCATTCCAGCCTCAAGCCGCCGCCGGCGCCTCACCCCAGAGCCGCCCGCCCCCGGCATCGAGGTGGGTCAGATACAGCCGCACATCGAACTCATACTGGTGGTAATCCGGCTCCATGTGCGCGCACAGCTGGTAGAACGCCTTGTCGTGGTCCTTCTCGCGCAGGTGGGCAAGTTCGTGCACCACGATCATGCGCAGGAATTCCTCGGGCGTGCTCTTGAACATTGCCGCCACGCGGATCTCGTGGCGCGCCGACAGCTTGCCGCCCTGGACCAGCGAACGGCTGGTGTGCAGTCCCAGCGCATTGCGCACCACATGGATCTTGCTGTCGTACATCACCTTGTGGATGGTGCCGCCCTTGCGCAGATGGCGTGACTTGAGCTCGGCCGTGTAGTCGTACAGCGCCTTGTCGGTGCGCAGCGCATGCGCCTGGGGGTACTTGCGGCGCAGCAGCGCCGCCGTGCCGTCGCTGGCCAGCAGCGCGCGCACCGACAAGGCGC
>JBBKVU010000267.1:0-4372 GCA_037968595.1 Comamonas sp. | reverse complement strand
CAGATTGGCCGTGCCGGCGCGCCGGCCGTTGAGCAGCACCGCGACCTGGCCGCGGTAGTCGCGCCCCAGGCCGTCGGTGGTAGCGCCGCGCAGGTTCAGCGAGGTCTGGGCCGCGGTCCATTCGCTGAGGAAACCCACGGCATGCTCGGCCAGCAGATCGGTGACCGAGCGCGCCGCCGAGCGCTCGATGTCGGCGCGCTCAATGGTCTGCGTGGTCGCGGCAATGCGCGCGCGGTCTTCGGGGCGCGCGGTGGCGGTGACAAACACATCGCCCAGCGCAGCCTCCTGCGCTGCCTGGGCCAGGCCGGCTGCGGCCGACCAGGCCAGCACGCACAGCGTGGCCGTGCGCCGCAGGCGCAAGCCGGAAGAAACCGGGGAAGAAGACAAAACGGCGCGGCCAGGCGCAGGTCGCGAACTAGCTGAGGAATGCATACGATGATTTCAAATCTGGGCTTCGCTCACCCGCGCAGCCCATGGATCAATACCCACCGCGCGGCGCGCACGGGCAAGAAAGCGGCCCGGCGCGCAGGCACGAGCTCTCCCTTGCCCGGACATGCGCACTCCCGCGGCGTCCGAAGCGATGGCAAAGGCCGGTATCCGGGCTTGCGAAACGCCGGCATTCGCCGGCTCAGCCCTCGCCTTCCCACGTGCTTGCACGCAGTGACTGCCGGCCATAGCGTGACCGGCGTGAGAGCCTGAGATTTCGCCTACCGTTGCGGGGGCAGCGCAGGAGTTGCCCGGCGTTGAAGCCCGGCGCACCTGCTTGTCGTTGAACCCTTGAATAGGGCACCTTCGAATCTCGGTGGGACTTGCGGCTTGCGCCCCTGCCCCACCTGGGCGCCATTATCAGGGAATAGCCATTTCTTCGAGGGGAATTGTCGGCAGCCGCCGTGCGCTGCAAGGCGCAAGGGCCGGAAACGCCGGGATTGCATAAAAAACCACATTCTTATAACCAAAATTGTATTTCTGGTTTTCTCGCCCGGCCGCGCGCACTAGACTAGAGCCAGCTGCGCCGCAGGTTCACTGGTTTCGGCGCTGGCATCCATCGATATTTCCACCCAAGAAAGCCTTTGTCATGCTGAAGAAAACCCTGTCCGCCATTGCCCTTGCCAGCCTGGCATTGGGCGTCCACGCCGCCGACGTGGTGCTCAAGGTCGCGGCCACCGCCGTGCCCCATGCTGAAATCCTCAACCACATCAAGCCCGCGCTGAAGAAGCAGGGCATAGAGCTGCAGGTGCGCGAATTCAGCGACTACGTGCAGCCCAATGCCGCTGTCGAGGACAAGCAGCTGGACGCCAACTTCTTCCAGCACCAGCCCTACCTCGACAGCTACAACAAGGACCGCAAGAGCTCGCTGGTCGCTGTGCCCAACGGCACCGTGCATGTCGAGCCGTTTGGCGCCTATTCGAAGAAGCTCAAGAACATCAAGGACCTCAAGGACGGTGCCACCGTCGCCATCCCGAACGACCCGTCCAACGGCGGACGCGCGCTGCTGCTGCTGGCCAAGCAGGGCCTGATCGAACTCAAGGACCCCATGAGCCTCACGCCCACGCCGCTGGACGTGGTGAAGAACCCCAAGAAGCTCAAGTTCAAGGAACTCGAGGCGCCGCTGCTGCCGCGCGCGCTGTCGGATGTCGACCTGGCGCTGATCAACACCAACTACGCGATTGAAGCCAAGCTCAACCCGACCAAGGATGCGCTGTTCATCGAAGGCAAGGACTCGCCCTACGCCAACATCGTTGCCGCGCGCAAGGATCGCGCCAGCAGCGTGGAGATCACCAAGCTGATGCAGGCCCTGCGCAGCGAGGACGTGAAGAAGTTCCTGCAGGACAAGTACCAGGGCGCGGTCGTTCCGGCATTCTGAGCGCCGGCGACCATAGGCTGCGGAATTTCGCTGGCCAAGGTCGTGCAGACGTCATAAAGATGTAAAAACTGCAACATAATTTGGACGGGTTATGGTGAAATCCAGCCCATGACGCCGGCCGCTGCGCATGCACGGCCGGCACCTCACTATCCGCCCCACCAAATTCCGCCATGTCCGAAGATACGCTGTCCCCCACCCTTTCCCTGGATCAGGCAGTGCTTGTCGGCCTGAACGAAGTCACGCGCACCAAGACGCTTGAGCTGTATGCGCGCAAGTATGGCCAGCCCGATGCCGCCTCGCCCCTGCTGCTGTTTCGCGGCGACATTGCCGAAGCCAACCAGTACGACAAGATCCGTCCCCTGTCGGCCGCGCGCGCCCATGGCAACGTGATCGTGATCGAGGCCCAGAGCCAGAAGCTGGGAACCAACGGCCACTACCAGATCCAGTGCAATCAGTGGAATCTGCTGGAAGTGCTGGCCAAACTCGCCTGAGTCGCGCCCTCAGGCCAGGGCGTCGATACCGCTCCAGACCCACCACGACAGCGCCAGCATCATCACGCCCGTGAGCGCGTCCAGCACGCGCCAGGGCATGGGATGGGCAAACCAGTGCTGCAGCCGCCGCCCGGCGCAGGCCAGCAGCACGAACCACAGCAGGCTGGCGCAGGCCGCGCCGGCGACAAACACCGCCTTGAGCGCGCCGTCCTGGCGTGCGCCTATGCTGCCCACCAGCAACACCGTGTCGAGATAGACATGCGGGTTGAGCAGGGTGATCACGGCCAGCGTGCCGATCACGCTCAGCAGTCCGCGCTGCGCGACCTGCGCGCCCTGCAGCGCCACATCGGCCGCATAGAACACCCGCCACAGCGCGTACAGGCCGTAGACCAACAGGAACAGTGCGCCGCCCAGCGACAGGTAATAGGCCCAATCGGGCTCGCGCCCCAGCAGCTGCGACATGCCGGCCACGCCTATGCCGATCAGCAGCACATCGCTGAACACGCACCACGCCACGCAGGCGCGCACATGCCGGCCCTGCACGGCCTGGCGCAGCACATAGAGGTTTTGCGCACCGATGGAAATGATCAGTGACAGGCAGACGGTAAAGCCCGCAACCCAGGAGGAAGAAATCAACGTTGTCCACATAAGGGAAATTGTCGATGCCTTCAGATATTAAGTAAAATTAAACTCTCTGGAACCTCTTAAGACAAACTGATGCTCGACTACTCCGGATTGGAAGCCCTGGCAGCGGTGGTGCGCGAAGGCAGCTTCGAGCGCGCCGCGCGCAAGCTGCACATCACGCCTTCGGCCGTCTCGCAGCGCATCAAGCTGCTCGAGGAGCGCGTGGGCCAGGTGCTGGTGCTGCGCGGCCAGCCCTGCACCGGCACCGAAGCCGGCCGGCGCCTGTGCCTGCATGTCGAGCAGGTGGCCTTGCTGGAAAACGAATTGCGCCGCACCAACCCGGCGCTGGTCTCCGAAGGGCAGTTCATGCCGCCGACGCTCAAGCTGGCGGTGAATGCCGACTCGCTGTCGTCCTGGTTCATGGATGCGATGGCGGCGTTCACGCGCGAGGGCAACGAGCTGCTCGACATCAGCATCGACGACCAGGACCACACGGCCAAGCGCATCAAGGAAGGCGCGGTGATGGCCGCGGTGACCGCGACTTCGACCAGCATCACGGGCTGCAACACCTGGCCCCTGGGCTCGATGCGCTATGTGGCGGCGGCGAGTCCGGCCTTCATGGCACAGCATTTCGCCGACGGTGTGACGCCCGAATCCATCGCGCGCGCGCCCATGCTGAGCTACGACCGCAAGGATGCCATGCAGGACAAATGGCTGCATGCCCAGGGACTGGCGTCGCGCCATGGTCCGCCAAAGCACTGGCTGCCTTCGGCCTATGCGTTTGTGCGCGCCTGCGAAGCGGGTGTGGGCTGGGCCATGCAGCCCACGGTATTGATCCAGCGCCACCTCGATGCGGGCACGCTGGTGGAAGTGATGCCCGACACGGGGGTGGACATTCCTCTTTACTGGGCCCATGCGCGCAATGCCCAGGCCGGGCTGCAGCGTCTGACCCATTGCGTGATCACGGCCGCCGCCGGTTGGCTGCAGCCCCTGCCTGCGGATGGCCCACAGACAGAGGCCACGGCGCCGAAATCAAGTTGATACCGGAACGTTCAGCCGCGACGATTCGACAGCGCAGAACGAGCCGGACTCACTCCTGCTTGTTGAATACATAGTGCTCGTTGGCACGCTCCCAGGCAGCCTTGGCGGCCGGCTCGGCTTCATCCCAGCGCAGGCGCGAGCCATGGGGCTCGCCGTCCCAGCGGCGCGACCAGTCATCACGCACCTGGTCCCAGCGGTCGCGGCCCGCGGCGCGGCCTTCCCAGCCCGCGCGGTAGGCGGGCGCGTAGTCGTCGTAGCTGTATTCCGAGCGGTAGTAGTCCTGCTTGTCGTAGGAGCTGCGCCAGTAGGCATCTTCGGCCGTCGGGTTGATGGCTTCGGCCACGCTGTGGCC
>JBBKVU010000266.1:0-11780 GCA_037968595.1 Comamonas sp. | reverse complement strand
CCGCGGTCTCGACCACATAGGCCGTGCCCAGCGCGGCCTGCAAGGTGGGCGCCAGCGTCTCGGCCTGGGCCTGCATGTCGGCGGCCGGGCGCGTGAACAGCCGCAGCGTGGTCAGGCGCTGGGCCAGCTGTTCGGGGTGCAGGTACAGGCGCAGCACGGGCTCGAGCGCCGCCAGCGTGAGCTTGCCGACGCGCATGGCGCGCTTGAGCGGGTTCTTCTTGATGCGCGCAATCAGATCCCTGCGCCCGACAATCAGCCCGGCCTGGGGGCCGCCCAGCAGCTTGTCGCCGCTGAACGTCACGATGTCGGCGCCCGCGGCTACGGTTTCGCGCACCGTGACCTCATACGGCAGGCCCCACTGGCGCATGTCGACCAGCGTGCCGCTGCCCAGGTCGACCACCATGGGCAGGCCGCGGCCATGGGCGATGTCGGCCACCTCGTGGTCGCTGACGCTCTTGGTGAAGCCCGTGACCGCGTAGTTGCTGCAATGCACCTTCATCAGCAGCCCGGTGTCGGCGGACACGGCCTCGGTGTAGTCGCGCGCATGGGTGCGGTTGGTGGTGCCGACTTCGACCAGCCGCGCACCGGCACGCGCCATGATGTCGGGAATGCGGAAGGCGCCGCCGATCTCGACCAGCTCGCCGCGCGAGACAATCACTTCGCACCCTTCGGCCAGCGTGCCCAGCGTCAGCAGCACGGCCGCGGCGTTGTTGTTGACCACGGTGGCGGCTTCGGCGCCCGTGAGCTCGCAGATCAGCGCCTCGATCAGGTCGTCGCGGTCGCCGCGCCCGCCGGTCTCGAGGTCGTATTCGAGGTTGGCCGGACTCAGCAGCGCCTGCACCACCGCATCGACGGCTTCCTGGGGCAGCAGCGCGCGGCCCAGGTTGGTGTGCAGCACCGTGCCCGTGAGATTGAAGACCGCCTGCAGGCGCGGCGCGAAACGCCTGGCCAGCCGCTGCCCGGCGCTGTCCGCGATGCGCTCGAAATGGGTCGCATCCGGCGCCAGCACCATGCCCGCGCGCAGCTGGTCGCGCAGCGCGTCCAGTGTTTCACGCAAGGCCTGGGTGCAGGCCTGGTGGCCGTAGCGCTCGCGCAGCGGCGCGAGCGCCGCACTTTGCAGCAGCTTGTCGACGGACGGCAATTGCGGCCAGGGGCGCGCTGCCGTGTCGGGTGCGGCCGCAGACGTGGCCAGGTCCAGGGGGGCGGTTCTCATCGGGCTATTCTCGGCTCATTCGGCCGCGGGGTCGACCAGGGACTGATCGCCTTCGGTCTGCTCTTCGGCAAACGCCACATAGAGCAGCGGGTTGGTGCTGGCGCGCTTGAACGGGGTTTCGCTCATCAGGAGGTCCAGCATCAGCGAGGCCAGGTCGTCGGCCAGAGGCTCGGCCAGCGGGTCCTTTTCCTGGTTGATGACCTTGCGGTAGCTGCCGCATTCGGTGCAGGTTTCGGCCGTGACGACTTCGCCCAGTCCTTCGACGCCCTGGTACTGTATTCCCTTGGTCGACTCGCAGTGCGAGCACTTGACGCGCACCATGTGCCATTCCGTGCAGCAGGTGCCGCAGTGCAGATAGCGGTGGCCGTTGGCCTTGCCGCCGATGCGCAGCACGCTGGCCACGGGTTCGCTGGCGCAGACCGGGCAGATAGACGCCGGCTCGGTATAGGGCACGTCGCCCACCGACAGATGCGCGGCGCGCTGCGTGAAAACGACTTGCAGCGCGGCCATGACGAACGGCGCCATGCCGACATCGCGCGCCGCGACTTCCTTTTGCAGCAGGCGCCGGGCGACGGCTTCGCGCTCGGCCTGGGGCATTTCGCGCAGTGCGCCTATCAGCGGCTGCAGCGCTGCGGGCAGACCTTGGGCGCTCTCGAGGCGGGTGAGCATGGCGTCCAGCACCTGCAGCCAGGCCGGGTCGAGGTGGTCGGCCGCGGGCATCAAGGGCATCGAATGCTGCTGGGCCAGCGCGATGGCGTCGGTCGGCAGCGCGGGCGTGGGCAGCTGGGCCAGCGCCTGGTGCTGGGCGTCGACGATCTGCGCGACAAACAGGATGTAGTCGGCAATCGGATTGCCATCGGCGAGCTGGCGCAGGCGCGCGGCGCGCTCGGCAAACAGGTTGCCGACCTCGGGAAGGCGGATGCGCGGGAAATTGATCTGGTCAATGGCCTCGATCTCGCCGCGTTGAAGAATGCGTTGCATGGTGTCTTTTCCAAATGAATGCCGCCGGTACGCCCTGGGGGCGTCCGGCGGCAAGGCGTGCAGATGATCTTTCCTCGGACAGGCCGTTCATCCTTCGACAGGCTCAGGACGAACGGATTGCCGTTAGCGTGTCATTCCTTCTCGCCAGTGATGCGACGGTACCAGATCGGATGATGGTACTTGGCCCAGGCGCGGTTCACCGTGCCGTAGACCATGGCGCGCAGCGTGCCGCGCGTCCAGATCGCCGCGTAGATATGCAGGATGATCAGGCCGAACAGCGCGAACGCCGACACCGCATGCAGCACCACGCTGGCGCGCACCAGTTCCACCGGCAGGTTCCACCAGGCGCGCCACATCAGCACGCCCGAGATCGTCAGACCCAGCATGGAAGCGACCAGCAGCCAGAACAGCGCTTTCTGGCCGCCGTTGTACTTGTCCTGCTCAGGCATCACATGGTGCTCTTCGGTCACGAGCTTGGGGGCTTCCTTGAGCCACTGGCGGTCGCGGGCGCGGATGATGTTGAGCCGCCAGAAGCGGATCACCATCAGCACGAACGCCAGTGCCATCACCACCCCTATGTAGGGATGGAGAATGCGCGTCCACGGGCCGCCGCCGAACAGCTGCGTCAGCGGAAAGAAGGCCGGGTGAAAGAACGCCAGGCCGGACAGCGCCAGCAACACGAAAGTGATCGCCACCAACCAGTGGTTGGCGCGCTCGCCGGCGGTGTAACGCTTCAGGTCACGGGGGCTGCGCTTCATTTTGCGTCCTCCTTGTCGAGCATCTGCTGCTCAAGCCGTTCTTCCATGCGGTCCTCTTCGCGCTCGAGTTCCGCGGGCACGTCGTGCGGGCCCTTGGTCACGTAGTGGAAGAAGCTGCCGACGGCGGCCACGCCCAGCGCGGCCAGCGCCAGCGGCTTGGCCACGCCCTTCCACAGCGAGACCATGGGACTGATCTTGGGATCGTCCGGCAGGCCCTTGTAGAGGGAAGGCTTGTCGGCATGGTGCAGCACGTACATCACGTGCGTGCCGCCCACGCCTGGCGGGTCGTACAGGCCCGCCTTGTCGAAGCCGCGGCGGTTCAGGTCGGCAATGCGGTGCTGGGCATGGTCCTTCATGGCCTCCTTGGTACCGAACTGGATGGCGCCGGTAGGGCAGGTCTTGACGCAGGCCGGCTCGCGTCCCACGGCCACGCGATCGGAGCACAGCGTGCACTTGTAGGCCTTGTTGTCCTTCTTCGAGATGCGCGGGATGTTGAACGGGCAGCCGGTCACGCAATAGCCGCAGCCCACGCAGTTTTCCTGCTGGAAATCCACGATGCCGTTGCTGTATTGCAGGATGGCGCCAGGCGATGGGCAGGCCTTGAGGCAGCCCGGGTCCTCGCAGTGCATGCAGCCGTCCTTGCGGATCAGCCATTCCAGGTTGCCCGTGGCCTCGTTTTCGTACTCGGTGAAACGCATGACGGTCCACGAGTCGGCTGTGAGGTCGGTCGGGTTGTCGTACACGCCGGCGGCCAGCGTGCCGACTTCGTCGCGCAGGTCGTTCCACTCCATGCAGGCGGTCTGGCAGGCCTTGCAGCCAATGCACTTGGAGACGTCGATCAGCTTGGCCACTTCGCCCGAGTGCGTTTCGCGCACGCTGGGCGAGGGAGTGGTGGTTGCCGAACGGCGCTTGATATCGAGAGAATGTGTAGAAGACATCAGCTACTCCTTAGGCCTTTTCCACCTTCACGAGGAAGGTTTTGGATTCTGGTGTGTTGCTGTTGCCGTCACCAATCGATGCCGTGAGATTGTTGGCCATATAGCCCTTGCGCCCGGTCGACGAGAAGCCCCAGTGGATGGGGATGCCGACATGGTGCACGGTCTTGCCTTCGATCTGCATGGCCTTGAGGCGCTTGGTCACCACGGCCGCGGCCTTGACGAAGCCGCGCTTGGAACTCACCTTGACCTGCTGGCCGGTGGCGATTCCCAGTTCCTGCGCCAGCGCCTCGCCGATCTCGACGAACTGTTCGGGCTGAATGATGTTGTTCAGCTGAACGTGCTTGGTCCAGTAGTGGAAATGCTCGGTCAGGCGGTACGTCGTGCCCACGTGCGGATACTCCGCGGCCGTGCCGTCCGTGCCCTTGGTCGACTCCAGGATACGCGCCGCGGGGTTGATGACCGCGAGCTTGTTCTTGGGGTACATCGGGTTGTAGCCCAAGGGGTTGTCGAACGCTTCGTAATGCGTGGGGAACGGCCCTTCGTTCATGCCCTTGCGGGCAAAGAAGCGTGCCACGCCTTCGGGGTTCATGATGAACGGTCCTACGGTTGCCGGGTCCATCGTCACCGCGATGTCGGGTACGTCGGCACCGGCCCAGGCCTTGCCGTTCCACTCGACCAGCTTGCGGTTCGGGTTGAACGCCTTGCCTTGCAGGTCGCAGGAAGCACGGTTGTAGAGCACGCGGCGGTTTGCCGGCCAGGCCCATGCCCAGTTCAGCGTATTGCCTATGCCCGTGGGGTCGGAGTTGTCGCGGCGTGCCATCTGGTTGCCCGAGGTCGTCCAGCTGCCCGTCCAGATCCAGCAGCCACTGAGCGTGCTGCCGTCGTCGCGCAGCTCGCCGAAGCTGGTCAACTGCTCGCCGGCCTTGCGCAGCAGCTTGGTCGGATCCTTGGGATCGAACAGGTCGACCAGAGCGCGGCCGTTGTACTCCTTGGCAATTTCTTCCGATGACGGGTGGTCCGCCTGGGCGTAAGGCCAGTAGAGGTTGGCGATGGGGTCGGCGAACTTGCCGCCGTCCTTGGCGTAGGCCGCCTTCAGGCGCAGGTGCAGGGCCGACATGATGGCTACATCGGTCTTGGCTTCACCCGGCGGCTCGGCCGCCTTCCAGTGCCACTGCAGCACGCGCGAGGAACTCACCACCGCGCCGTCTTCCTCGGCAAAGCAGGTGGTCGGCAGGCGGAACACTTCGGTCTGGATGGCTGCGCTGTCGACATCGTTGAACTCGCCGTGGTTCTGCCAGAACTCGGAAGTTTCCGTGACCAGCGGGTCCATGATGACCAGGAACTTGAGCTTGGACAGGCCCTTGCGAACGTTGTTGCTGTTGGCCAGCGCGGCCAGCGGGTTGAAGCCCTGGGCAATGTAGCCGTTGACCTTGCCCTGGTTCATCATGTCGAAGATCTGCAGCATGTCGTACTGCCGGTCGAGCTTGGGCAGATAGTTGAATGCCCAGTTGTTCTCGGCCGTGGCCGCCGGTCCATACCAGGCCTTCATCAGGCTCACATGGAACTTGGGCGTGTTCGACCAGTAGTTCATCTGGCCCGGGCGCATCGCCTTGGGCGTGCGCGCGTCGATGTACTTCTGGTAGTCCTGCTCGCCTTCGTTGGGCAGCGACAGGTAGCCCGGCAGGCTTGCCGACAGAATGCCCAGGTCGGTCAGGCCCTGGATGTTGGAGTGACCGCGCAAGGCGTTCATGCCGCCGCCCGCCACGCCGATGTTGCCCAGCAGCAGCTGGATCATCGCGCCGGTGCGCAGAATCTGCGCGCCGGTCGTGTGCTGGGTCCAGCCCAGCGCGTAGAGGATGGTCGCGACCCGGCCCGACTCCGCGGTGGAAGCCAGCTGTTCGCAGACATGCAGGAACTTGGCCTTGGGGGTGCCGCAGATGCTCTCGACCTTTTCGGGCGTGTAGCTGGCGTAGTGGCGCTTGAGCCACTGGTAGACGCAGCGCGGGTGCTCGAGCGTCGCGTCCACCTGCACGTAGCCATCGGCATCCAGCTCGTAATCCCAAGACGATTTGTCGTAGGTGCGCTTTTCGGGGTCGTAGCCCGCGAAGATGCCTTCGTCAAACGCGAAGTCCTCCTTCACGATATAGGTGAAGTCGGTGTAGTTCCTCACGTACTCGTGATGGATCTTGTTGTTTGTCAGCAGGTAATTGATGACTGCGCCAAGGAACACGATGTCGCTGCCCGACCGGATGGGGGCATAGAAATCGGCCACCGATGCGGACCGGTTGAAGCGCGGGTCGACCACCATGAAGTGCGCATTGTTGTGCTCCTTCGCTTCGGTCACCCATTTGAAGCCGCAGGGGTGGGCTTCAGCGGCATTGCCGCCCATGATCAAAATCACATCCGCGTTCTTGATGTCGACCCAATGGTTCGTCATCGCTCCACGGCCAAACGTCGGGGCAAGACCTGCCACCGTCGGGCCGTGTCAGACACGTGCTTGGTTGTCGAGTGCAAGAAGGCCCCAGGAACGGGCCACTTTGTGCGTGATGTAACCGGCTTCGTTGCTGGATGCCGAAGCGGCCAGCATGCCGGTGGTGAGCCAGCGGTTGACTGTCTGGCCCTTTTCGTTTTGCTCGACGAAGTTCGCGTCGCGGTCGTCCTTGAGCAGCTTGGTGATGCGGGTCAGGGCCTCGTCCCACGACATGCGCTTCCACTCGGTCGAGCCGGGGGCGCGGTATTCGGGGTACTTGAGGCGGCTGGGGCTGTGGACGAAGTCCAGCAGCGATGCACCCTTGGGGCACAGCGTGCCGCGGTTGACCGGGTGGTCCGGGTCGCCCTCGACGTGTATCACCGACAGCTTGGCGTTCTTGGAGCCGTCGCTGAGCGAATACATCAGGATGCCGCAGCCTACGGAACAGTAGGTACAGGTTTGGCGCGTGACCGTCGTCGCGGCCAGCTTGAACTGGCGCACCTCAGCAAGGGCAGCGGTGGGCGAGAAGCCCATGACCGCCAAGCTGGATGCCGCCAGACTGGAGCCAGTCACTTTCATGAACTGGCGTCTGGAGAATTGCACCATGGGGGGTACCTTTTTTAATATGGACGCTTGTATGCCGGATTCTAGGAGTAAGCATTTCATCCGTTGCATGCATGCGTCACTGCCGCAGGCCCGTGGTCGGGTTCTCTTGCTTGCTTGACATATCGTCACAAGTCATTCTTCTTGACTGTGGTTTTTGCGCAAGACGCTTTTATACGCAGCTCGCTGCCTATTTGGGCGTTGCGTCGGCTATCTGTCAGAGCCAGCAAAAATCCGGCTCAGGCGCGCATCCCCCCGGCTGCGCGCCTGCCTGGCCGGATTTCAGCGCCGGGGAGGCAGCTGCGCCGCCACGCTGTCCTCGGTGCCGGACTTCAGGTCCTGGCTGAACAGGTCCCAGACGGCGATGAACAGCGCGGCAATCAGCGGGCCGATGACAAAGCCCGTCAGACCGAACAAGGCCATGCCGCCCAACGTGGAGATCAGCACCACGTAATCAGGCATCTTGGTGTCCTTGCCGACCAGCACCGGGCGCAGCACGTTGTCCACCAGACCGATCACCAGCACGCCATAGGCCGCAAGAATGCTGCCCTTGACGACATCGCCGGTGGCAAAGAAGTACAGCGCGACCGGCCCCCAGATCAGGCCCGCGCCCACAGCGGGCAGCAGCGACAGGAAGGCCATGACCACGGCCCAGAGCACCGGGCCCTGGATATCGAGAAGCCAGAAGATCAGGCCGCCGAGCGCGCCCTGGGCCATGGCCACCGCCAGGTTGCCCTTGATGGTGGCGCGCACCACGGTGGTGAACTTGCTGGCCAGCGCGGCCTTGTGCGAAGGCTCGAGCGGCAGCGCGTAGCGGATGCGGCGCGCGAGCTGGGCGCCGTCGCGCAACAGGAAGAACAGCAGGTACAGCATGACCGCGAAGCTCACGAGAAAGCCCAGCGTGTTCTGGCCTATGCCCACGGCCTGCGTGGCCACGACCTTGCTGGCCTGCACGGCGACGCTCGACAGCTTGTCCTGGATGTCGATCACCGATGCCAGGCCCAGGCCGTCGAGCGCGCGCGTGGCCCAGCCGGGCAGGGCGGACATGATCTGCTGGAAGTAGGCGCCCACGTTGATCTCGCCGGAGCTAAGGTTTTCATAGATCAGCGCGGCCTCGCGCACCAGCGAGGCGCCGATCAGCACCAAGGGCAGGATGACGATCAGCAGACACAGGCCCAGCGTGGCCAGCGCGGCCAGCGTCGGCTTGGTGGGCATGCGCGCCAGAAGGCGCTGGTGCAGCGGCGCGAACAGCACGGCCAGGGCCACACCCCAGAACACCGCGCCCAGGAAGGGCCAGAGGATGGCAAAGAAGCCGGCGGTGACTATGCACAGCAACAACAGAAATACGCGGTGATAGAGGATGGTGCTTTTCATGGGCGCAACTGCGTTGAAGATAGTTGCAAATGTAATCGACGCTCGCGGCGTTGGTTGGGGTGGCCTTGTCCGTTCAGTGGCACAATGGCGGTCGCAACAAGGCCCTTCCCCATGCCACAGTCGCATCCGCCAATCGGTAAAGCCGTGTCGCGGAAGGTCTACCAACCAGCTAATGCTTTCTCCAGGAAAGCGGAGGTCAGCGGAATATGAGCGAGACAACTGTCTATCAAGCCTACCAAGGCAATACCTATCTCTTCGGTGGCAATGCACCGTATGTCGAAGAGATGTATGAAAACTACCTTGCCAATCCCGGCAGCGTGCCCGATTCGTGGCGCGAATACTTTGATGCGCTGCAGCACGTGCCCGCAGTCGACGGCTCCAATGCCCGCGACGTGCCCCACCTGCCAGTCGTCAATGCGTTTGCCGAACGCGCCAAGCAAGGCGGCACGCGTGTCGTCGTCGCTTCGGGTGCCGATTCCGAACTGGGTCGCAAGCGCACCGCTGTCCAGCAGCTGATCGCCGCCTACCGCAATGTCGGCCAACGCTGGGCCGATCTCGATCCGCTCAAGCGCACCGAACGTCCTTCGATCCCCGAACTCGAGCCGTCTTTCTACGGCTTCAGCGACGCCGATCAGGAAACCGTGTTCAACGTGGGCAACACCTTCTTCGGCAAGGAAACCATGCCCCTGCGCGAGTTGCTCAACTCGCTCAATGAAACCTACTGCGGCGCCATCGGCGCCGAGTACATGTATGCCACCGACCAGAACCAGAAGCGCTGGTGGCAGCAGAAGCTCGAAACGATTCGCAGCAAGCCCCAATTCGATGCCGCGCAGAAGAAGCGCATTCTCGACCGCCTGACCGCGGCCGAAGGCCTCGAGCGTTTCCTGCACACGAAGTACGTGGGCCAGAAGCGCTTCTCGCTGGAAGGCGGTGAAAGCTTCATCGTCGCGATGGACGAACTGATCCAGTCCGCAGGCTCCAAGGGCGTGCAGGAAATCGTCATCGGCATGGCCCACCGCGGCCGTCTGAACGTACTGGTCAACACGCTGGGCAAGACCCCGCGCGACCTGTTTGCCGAATTCGACCACACGGCTCCCGAAGACCTGCCATCGGGCGACGTGAAGTACCACCAGGGCTTCAGCTCCGACGTGTCCACCGCGGGCGGCCCGGTCCACCTGTCGCTGGCCTTCAACCCCTCGCACCTGGAAATCGTCAACCCCGTGGTTGAAGGTTCGGTGCGCGCACGCATGGACCGCCGCGGCGACCCGCACGGCAAGCAAGTGCTGCCCGTGCTGGTGCACGGCGACGCGGCCTTTGCCGGCCAGGGCGTGAACCAGGAAACCCTGGCGCTGGCCCAGACCCGTGGTTACACCACGGGTGGCACGGTGCACATCATCATCAACAACCAGATCGGTTTCACCACCTCCGATCCCCGCGACACGCGCTCGACGCTGTACTGCACCGACATCGTGAAGATGATCGAGTCGCCCGTGCTGCACGTCAACGGCGATGATCCGGAAGCCGTGGCACTGGCTGTTCAGCTGGCGCTCGAGTTCCGCATGGAATTCGCCAAGGACGTGGTGGTGGACATCGTCTGCTTCCGCAAGCTGGGCCACAACGAGCAGGACACTCCCGCTCTGACTCAGCCGCTGATGTACAAGAAGATCGCAGCCCACCCCGGCACGCGCAAGCTATACGCCGACAAGCTGTCCGCGCAAGGCCTGGGCGAGACCCTGGGCGACGACATGGCCAAGGCCTACCGCGCTGCGCTCGACGAAGGCAAGCACACTGCCGACCCGGTGCTGACCAACTTCAAGAGCCAGTACGCCGTCGACTGGAGCCCGTTCCTGGGCAAGCCCTGGACCGACGCCGGGGACACCGCCATTCCGCTGACCGAGTGGAAGCGCCTGGCCGAGAAGATCACCACCATTCCCGAGTCCGTGTCGCCGCACGCTCTGGTCAAGAAGGTGTATGACGACCGCGCAGCCATGGGCCGCGGCGACGTCAACGTCGACTGGGGCATGGGCGAGCACATGGCTTTCGCCTCGCTGGTCGCTTCGGGCTACCCCGTGCGTCTGTCGGGTGAAGACTGCGGCCGCGGTACTTTCACGCACCGCCATTCGGTCATCCATGACCAGAAGCGCGAAAAGTGGGACACCGGCTCCTACGTGCCTTTGCAGAACGTCGCCGAGAACCAGGCTCCGTTTGTCGTGATCGACTCCATCCTGTCGGAAGAGGCCGTGCTTGGCTTCGAATACGGCTACGCGTCGAACGATCCCAGCACCATGGTCATCTGGGAAGCCCAGTTCGGCGACTTCGCCAACGGCGCCCAGGTCGTGATCGACCAGTTCATCGCCTCGGGTGAAGTCAAGTGGGGCCGCATCAACGGCCTGACGCTGATGCTGCCGCACGGCTATGAAGGCCAGGGCCCCGAGCACAGCTCGGCGCGCCTGGAGCGCTTCATGCAGCTGGCGGCGGACACCAACATGCAGATCGTGCAGCCGACCACGGCCAGCCAGATCTTCCATGTGCTGCGTCGCCAGATGGTGCGCAACCTGCGCAAGCCGCTGATCATCATGACGCCCAAGTCGCTGCTGCGCAACAAGGATGCGACTTCGCCGCTGTCCGAGTTCACGTCGGGCGCCTTCCAGACCGTGATCCCCGAGCAGGACCAGGCCATCGTGAAGAACGCGGCCAAGGTCAAGCGCGTGATCGCCTGCTCCGGCAAGGTGTACTACGATCTGGTGAAGAAGCGTGCCGAGCGCGAACAGGACGACGTCGCGATCATCCGCGTCGAACAGGTCTATCCGTTCCCGCACAAGGCCTTTGCCACCGAGCTCAAGAAGTACCCCCAGGCCACCGACATCGTGTGGTGCCAGGACGAGCCGCAGAACCAGGGTGCCTGGTTCTTCATCCAGCACAACATCCATGAAAACATGCTGGATGGTCAGAAGCTCGGTTACTCCGGTCGCGCAGCATCCGCTTCGCCTGCCGTGGGTTACTCGCACCTGCACCAGGAACAGCAAAAGGCGCTGGTCGAAGGCGCATTCACCAAGCTCAAGGGTTTTGTTCTGACCAAGTAAGGCCGGCAACCCCAATAACAGAACAGAACCCCATTCCGAAAGAATTGATATGGCTATCGTAGAAGTCAAAGTCCCCCAGCTGTCCGAGTCCGTGGCAGAAGCCACCATGCTCACCTGGAAGAAGAAGGCCGGAGACGCGGTCGCGGTGGACGAGATCCTGATCGAGATCGAAACCGACAAGGTCGTTCTCGAAGTGCCTGCCCCCTCGGCCGGCGTGATCACCGAAATCCTGCAAGGCGACGGCGCAACCGTGATTGCCGAGCAGCTGATCGCCAAGATCGACACCGAAGCCGTTGCTGGTGCCGCAGCGGCGGCCCCCGCCGCCGCTTCCCCAGCGGCCGCTGCTCCTGCTGCCGAAGC
>JBBKVU010000265.1:0-13894 GCA_037968595.1 Comamonas sp. | reverse complement strand
CGCGGCCGCACCGCCCACGGCCACGAACTTCAGACCGGCTGGGGCGCGCTGGCCCGTGGTGCCCAGGTAGCCGACCCACAGGCGCAGCATCTGCGGCAACAAGATGAGGCTATCCGGGCGAAGGCGTGACACCGCCGCGTGGAAAAGCGCCGTATCAAAGCGCGAAGATCCAGCCAGACCTAGTTGTGACAGCGGCAGCACCACGCAGGTTGTGGCGTTCATCAGCGCTGCGCTCAGTCCCGCGATGTTCTCCAGCAGTACTGCAAAAGGCAACACACACAGGTGGCGCTGGATCTGCAGTGGTGCCATCGCCCGCACCACCCCGTCGGACACGCTCTGCAGATCCGTGGCGCGCAGGCACACGCCCTTGGGCGTGCCTGTCGTCCCCGAGGTGAAGGTAATCTTGGCCGTGCCTGCGGGCATGGGAGCCGGTGTGCCAGGCAGGCGCCGCAACACCAGTGATTCGCCGGCCACGCTGCAAGGCGTGGCCGCATCCATAGGCCATGGTGCCGTGATCGGCAGCAGGAGGGCATCGGCGCCCGTCGCCTGCAAGGCGTAGGTGATCTGCTGCGGCGCGAAAAACAGTGGCAGCGGCACATGCACGACGCCGGCGTGCTGGGCGGCACGGTCGGCCACGACCCATGCGACGGAGTTGTCTAGCAAGGTCGCAAGAATCTGCACGCCTTCGGTGCGCAACAAGTGGGCGAAGTTCTGCACGGCGGAATCCAGCTCGGCGGCGTTCCAGGTGCGGCTGCCGTCCTCCAGCACCGGCGTGGTATCCGAGGGTGCTTTCATTGCACACCCCCTGCTGAGCGGATGGAGAGACGGCGCATCGCCTGAGGCAGGTGTCCAGCGAGAACCAAGGGGCTGTGCTCGTAATAGGTACCCCAGTGGGTGGCCTCATCGCCGAGCGCGGCCGGGTGAGCGACTCCCAACGTGACCGGTGTCACGCCTATGCGCAGGAACAGCATGCGAAGCTCGCGGGTCAGCGTGCTGACGACCCAAAGGAACTCTTGCTGGGCCAGATGCGCACTCAACATCAGGATGAGTCGGCGCCCTTCACCAGCGCGCGTTGCCGCCAGATGGCCCACCTCGACAATGGACTTGCGCTCGGGGGCAAGGCCATTGCCGGCACCCAGCAAAGTCTCGACCGGGGCATCGAGGTAGCGCTCCAGGAACAGGGGGGACGCATGCGCTTCGCGGTAGCCGGCCGCCGCGATGATGCCGCTCGCATCGCGTAGAAACGCCAGCACCGGGGTGAAATGGCGCACCTGCGCGCCATAGCGTTGGGCGTACACGGCGCGGATGAACGCCTCTACCTGAGGGCGCTCTGGGTCGTTTTCACGGCATAGGTGCAGCGTGGTTTCTGATTGCGCCGCGGGCGGTGCATGGGGGTCTGCGGCAATTCTGAGTGAAGCCATGGGCATAAAAACTCCTCTGAGGAGTCGCCATGGTGCGAGGTCAAAATTTGCGCCAGCTTAAGGACGTCTGGCGCCACCCGAAATAGCGGAGATTCGCGGGGCTGTAAGCTGAGGTGCGCGCTGCATATGCGCCGGGCCTCATACTGATAGCCAGGGCGGCCCATGCAAAGCAGCGATATCGAAAGCTTCCGTGGTAGATTTTGCTACGAGCGCCGGATTTGCAAATGGGAGCAGGCGCAATCAACCCTTGCAAGCTGACGCCAGGAGTACACCCAGATACGGTCACACAGCACTCATGGGATATCGCCGGCCGAGTTCCGCATCATACGACCCAGACCAGCGCTTTCCAGCAAAGAGATCCAGCAAGCTTTAACCTGGACTTCCTGCTGATTGAATGGATATGGCGCAAGGGGCCGTTCACAAGTACGAGGGTCATTGTTTAAACAATACAGCTCTGCGTAATTTCGTGGACGCGTCTCGGCTGCAGTCTTTCCGTCTGTTCAATCTCGATAGCATTGCATGCATGGCGGCCATGAATAGCATTTGTGGCTACAGCCAAGAGCCCAGCAAGCTGGGATTTGTGGATATATCGGTGGAGGGGTATCGCATGATGGGCGGCCTCGTAACTGTCCCGTTGCTGGTGCGCAGTTGGTAAACCCGGGACCGTTCAGTGCAATTGGTCGGAAGGTGATCTTATGTTTCAGACTTGGCACGGAGTAGATCAGTGGATTGTGTCGCTAGGAGTCGGCCTGCTGATCGGTGTGGTGAGCGAGCGCCGGGAGGCGGAGCCCTACAGCATCGCTGGTGTACGAACCCATACATTGGTGGCCTTGCTGGGTTGCACAGCGTGGACCTTAGGGCCCCAGGTTTTCTTGGGGGCACTGCTCCTGGCAGGCGCGCTGGTCGTTGTGGCGTATTGGCATTCCGCCGGCCACGACCCAGGCCTGACCAGCGAAGTGGTTCTGCTCTTCTCCATGACTCTGGGTGCGCTGGCGCATGAAGATGCCCCCCTGGCCGCAGCTCTAGGCGTGGTTTGCGCGCTGCTGGTGCATTCCAAGGGTTGGATGCAACGCTGGAGCCGAGAGTTGCTGCGCGAACATGAACTGCGCGACGGCTTGCTCTTGGCCGCCGCCGGCTTGGTGGTGATGCCGTTGCTACCCTTGCAGCCCGTGGATCCCTGGGGAGTGCTGCGCCTGACCACGTTGTGGCGGGTGGTGATACTGGTGATGGCCGTTGGCATGTTGGGGCATGTGCTAACAAGGGCTCTGGGGGAGCGCTGGGGCTTGCCGGTGCGGGTTTTGTTTCATCCACGGCAGCGGTCGCAGCCCTCGGGCAGCGTGTCAGGGCTGATAAGCACCAGTTGGCTGCTGCCACTGCCTCGGCCATGCTCGCGCAATTGGCCTCACTTTGCCTGTTCGCGGCCGTGCTTGGCACAGCCTCCATGCCGTTGCTGCTGGCCATGATATGGCCGCTGGCTGCCGCTGCAATTTGGCTGGTATCGGTTGCTGCCTTTGGTCTGTGGCGAGGCGGTGAAGTCGCGTCGCAGGTGGATGCGGACTCGATACCCGCCTTTCAACTGTCGCAGGCACTGTGGGTCGCCGTCGTCATGGCTTTGGTGGTGATAGCAACCGCATGGTTGCAGCACATCTGGGGCAACGCTGGCGTGCTGGTGGCTGCTGTACTTGTCGGCTTGGCGGAGGTCCATGCGGCGGCGGCAAGTATGGCCCAGCTCCACGCTGCGGACAGCCTGCCGCTCTCCGTCACTCAATGGGGCGTGCTGGCGGTGCTAGCTTCCAGCGCTGCAGCCAAATCGGTGTTGGCATTTATCGTTGGCGGAAGGCGCTATGGCGTGAATATTGGTTTGGGACTGTTCTCTATGGTCACCGTGGCGGGCGTTGTACTTTGGTGCCAGGACTGAATAATTTCAAGGAATTCCGGCGCTCTTGGTCACCGAAATATCACAACTACCCAGGTTTCACATCATATTAAAATAAAACCCCAAGATGTTTTTCAGAATGATGGCTTGGCATAGTTCCAAGCTTCTCTTGGGTGCTCGCTGCCTTGTCAGGATTTTTCTATCGTCTCGCTAGAATTGTAAAATAAATCTCTGGAAAAAAATAATATTGTGAAATAGTAAATAGGATATTGATAATTGTATTTATAAAGTGCAACAGTTGTTGCATTTAAATTCTGCTGATTGCGTGTTCTGTTTTTAGGCATAAGCTAAGCCATGAATATTCAATTCCTGGGTGCAACGGATACCGTCACCGGTTCAAAATACCTTATCCACTCGGGAAAACACACCGTGTTGGTCGATTGCGGCCTTTTTCAAGGCTTCAAGCAGCTTCGCTTGCGCAACTGGGCTGCTCTGCCTGTCCCACCCGCAAGCATTGATGCCGTGATCCTGACCCATGCTCACATCGACCACAGCGGCTATCTGCCGTTACTGGCGCGCCAGGGGTTCAGGGGCAAGGTCTTCTGTACGCCTGCGACAGCGGACCTATGTCGTCTGCTGTTGCCTGACTCGGGTCACCTGCAGGAAGAAGAAGCTGACTATGCCAATCGCCACAGTCTCTCAAAACATGCTCCAGCACTGCCTTTATATACGCGCGAGGATGCTGAGCGATGCCTGAAATTGCTACATCCCGTACCCTGCGCAAAGCACTGGCACCCCGTACCGGGCCTCAATGCCAGTCTGACCTCCTCAGGGCATATGCTTGGAGCGGCTTTCGTTTTGCTGGATGACGGCTCACGCTCCATCCTGTTTTCCGGTGATATAGGTCGCCCGAATGATCTGCTGCTGCATGCGCCTTCCCTGATGGAGGGCGCTGACTATCTGGTCGTGGAGTCCACTTATGGGAACCGCGTGCATAAGAAAACGTCGCCATTGCTGGAATTGGGGAAGGTCATCAACCGGGCTGCCGCACGCGGCGGTGTGGTGGTGATTCCGGCGTTTGCCGTTGGACGCGCGCAAAGCCTGTTGCACTGCATTCGTCTCCTCAAGGACCAAAGCGTGATTCAGACGAATCTGCCCGTTTTTCTCAACAGCCCCATGGCAGCCGGTGCAACCCAGCTGTATGTGAAGCACCAGGGGGAGTTGAAAATTACTGCCGCGCAGTGCGAGGCCATGGCTCGGACGGCGCATATTGTGGAGTCACCTGAAGAGTCACGTCAGCTCAATACCCGTCACGGACCGATGATCATCATTGCCGCCAGTGGCATGGCTACCGGAGGGCGTGTGGTGCACCATCTGAAGGCCTTCGCTCCCGACCAGCGCAACACCATCGTGTTTGCCGGCTATCAGGCCGGGGGCACGCGCGGCGCCTCCATTGTCGGCGGCGCATCGTCGGTGCGCATTCACGGCGAGGACATTCCTGTTCGAGCCGAGGTGGTCCAGCTCGACGACCTTTCGGCACATGCCGATGCTCCCGAAATCATTGGCTGGTTACGCGGCTTCAAATCGGCGCCTCGGAAAACTTTCGTCACCCACGGCGAACCCGCTGCTTCTGACGCCATGCGACAGCATATTGAACGCGACCTGCAATGGACCTGTCATATGCCTTATTACCTGGAAACGCTGACTTTGGATTGACCAGCGGCAGGCCCGCCTGACGACACTCAGGTTTTACAGCCCTTGGCTCGGATGCGCGCACGACCCATACGGGCACCAGGGCTACCGGCTGATCAACTCAGCGTCGCTGCGCATCAGCGTTCGGCCAATGCCGCGCCGTCCATGAGAGCTCAGCACGATCAGATCCGCGTTGACGAGCTCCGCCTGCTGCCCGTACCAACGGAATGGTTCGTTGATGTAGACCATCGCGGGTTTGACACCTGCGAAATAACTCAGTGCATCGATCACATGTCCACCGCCACGAGAATCTGCTGGTAAGCGGACATTGAAGTTCCCTCGGAAACCGTCAACCGCGAGGGTCTGTGCATCGAGGTCGACACCAGCCTGCCTGCTGCGCGCGTCATCCGGGCCTTGAACGAACGGGTGGAGGTCCGCGGTGCGCCGCAGTCGATTCGCCTGGACAACGGGGCGGAGTTCATCGCCGACGCACTGGCCAAGTGGGCTAATCTAAGAGTATTGCTCTGCAGACATCCAATCTGGCAAACCGACCCAGCATGCCTATGTCGAACGATTCAACAAGACCTACCGCACCAAGGTACTGGACCGCTACGTGTTCGAGTCGCTGCAGGAAGTGCGCGACATGACAGCCGCTTGGTTGCATCGCTACAACCACGACCGCCCCAATGAATCGCTCGGCCGAATCCCTGCGGTCGAGTACCTTGTCAAACCATTCGCCAACCTCTAATTCTGACTGGCTCAGGAATTCGCGGGGACTTCACCATCACGCGCAGTTGCCATTGCCACAAACTTACCCTTGCCTATTGCGTCGAGCACGTGGACATGGGTTGCTCGCGATCCGGATCAGGGGCGCGCCGCATGTGCGATCAGATTCGGGTGCTGGACGTTTGCTCGGGCAGGAAACAGATGACCAGTTAATGCTCCATCCAGGGGTTTGTGCACGCCTGTGGGCACGGCAGATGGAGGCACGGCTGGACCATGGGCGCCCCTTGAAGTAGCGCTTTCTCGTGAGGCGCCACGCCCCGCGCCTATCGGCGGGGCCTCACGCGGCGGTCAAGCGCTCCTTTGCCAGCTGAGTGCCTTGGGCCAGCGCTTGCAGCTTGCGCCACGCCACGTCCCGCGCCATCGGCGCCAGGCCGCAGTTCGTACACGGGAACAGCCGTTCCTTGGGCACGAACTCCAGCGCCCGGGCAATGGTGTCTGCCACCTCCTCGGGGGTCTCGACCACGTCGCTGGCCACGTCGATGACGCCCACCAGCACATCCTTGCCGACCAGCAGCTTCATCAGATCGGGCGGCACATGGGAGTGGATGCATTCCAGGCTCACTTGGTCGATGCAGCTGCGGGCCAGCGCCGGGAACACCGCCTCGTACTGGCGCCATTCGTCGCCCAGCGTGCTCTTCCAGTCGGTGTTGGCCTTGATGCCGTAGCCGTAGCAGATATGCACCGCCGTCGTGCAGCTCAAGCCCTGCGCCGCGCGCTCCAGCGCCTGCACGCCCCAGTCGGCGGCATCCTTCATGTAGACATTGAAGGCGGGCTCATCGAACTGGATGATGTCCACGCCGTCGGCCTGCAGCGCCAGGGCCTCCTGGTTGAGCAGCTCGGCAAAGGCAAAGGCCATCTTCACCCGGTCGCCGTAAAAGCGGTCGGCCACGGTGTCGACGATGGTCATCGGGCCGGGCAGGGTGAACTTCAGCTTCTTCTTGGTGTGCGCACGCGCCAGCTGCGCCTCGACGGCATGAACCCGGCCCTTCAGGCGCAGGGCCGACACCACCTGCGGCACCATGGCGTCGTAGCGGTTGTCGCGTATGCCCATCTTCACCTTGTTCTCGAAGTCTATGCCTTCCACCTGCTCGAGAAAGCCGTGCACGAAGTGCTGGCGCGATTGCTCTCCATCGCAGACGATGTCCAGGCCTGCGTCTTCCTGCGCCTTGATCCACAGCAAGGTCGCGTCGGCCTTGGCTTGGACAAGCGCATCGCCTTCAGCTTTCCATTGGGGCCAGAGCTTGTTGGTTTCAGCCAGCCAGGCGGGCTTGGGCAGGCTGCCGGCAATGGAGGTTTCAAACATGGGTGGTTTCCTTCAAAAACAAAAATGGGTTTGGCATGCGGGCTGCGGCAGCGATTTTCTCGAACTGCCGCGGTGTCATAGCTGGTCAGAGCGCGAAATCTGCGGTCCACTGTTCAAGCATTTTCTTATACGGCTGGATGAATTGCTCCTGCGCCATTTTTCCCTGCTTGACTGCCAGTTGGCTGCGTTCTTCGCGGTCATAGACAATCTGCGTCAACGAGTAATCGTGATTTTTCAGGCTGGGCTGATAAATATTGCCGGCCGCAGAATTGGCGTTGTAGATCTCGGGGCGATAAATCTTCTGGAAGGTTTCCATGGTGCTGATGGTGCCTATCAACTCGAGGGGCGTGTAATCGTTGAGCAGGTCGCCGTGAAAATAAAAAGCCAGTGGCGCGATGCCATTGGGCGGCAGGAAAAAGCGCACCTGCAGCCCCATTTTTTCAAAGTAGCGGTCGGTCGATGAGCATTCATTTTGCAGATATTCGACTCCCAGGACCGGATGCTGGTTTGCGCTGCGCCTGTAGACCTTGCTGGTCGAGGCGCTGATGCAGATGACAGGCGGCTTGTGGAAGCGCTCCTTGTAGGTGCGCGAATGGGAAAACTGCTTGAACAGCTTTCCATGCAGATCGCCGAAATCCTCGGGCGTGCTGAATTCAGCTCGATGGGCGTTGTATTCGGGAAGCAGGACGCTGAAGTCGTAGTCACGCACGTAGGAGGAAAAATTGTTTCCCGCGATGCCTTCGATGCGTTGCTTGGTTTTCTTGTCGAGAATGCTTGGCTGGAGTATCTCGATCAGTGGAAATGCCGCATTGCTTTTCTCCGCCAGACTCAACTCCACCGAGATGATCTCGAGTTCAATGGAATATCGATCCCGGGTTGGATTGTCCCAATGCGCGAGGTCATTGAAGCGGTTGTCGATCATCTTCAGCGTATGGCGCAGATTCTGTTGCCGGCTCTTTCCGCGTGCCAGATTGGCAAAGTTGGTGGTGATGCGCGTGCTGTCCGATGGCTGGTAGTTTTCATCGAAACAAAGGCTCTTGAGGCTGAAGCGGAATTCTTCGTTCATGGCGATCGGGTCACTGGATTTTTTTGCGGTGAAAGACAAATCAGGGTTGGAGGGGCGTTGCAGCCCGCCGGAAACTGCTGCCGGGCGCAGGGGACTTGTCATTTTTCTTTCCTGTCGAGGGAGCTATGCGGTGGTCCGGCTGCGGCGACGGCTGCAGGCAAACAATAGGAAGCGATGCTACTGACTGAGATCAATGAAGTAAAATGATCTTATTTCATGAATCGATGAATGTGAGTCATCTGAATGCTTGAGCGCATCCACCTTTCCATCGTTCAGCAGGTCGAGAAACAGGGCTCGCTGACGGCGGCCGCGGGCGTGCTGCATCTGACCCAGTCGGCGCTGAGCCACAGCATGAAGAAACTGGAACAGCAGCTGGGCACCGATGTCTGGCTGCGCGAGGGCCGCAGCCTGCGCCTGACCCAGGCCGGCCAGTACCTGCTGGCGGTGGCCAACCGGGTGCTGCCGCAGCTGGATCTGGCCGAAGAGCGTCTGGGCCAGTTCGCGCAGGGCGAGCGCGGTGCGCTGCGCATAGGCATGGAGTGCCATCCTTGCTACCAGTGGCTGCTGAAGATCGTCGCGCCCTATCTGTCGGCATGGCCGGACGTCGAAGTCGACGTCAAGCAGAAGTTCCAGTTTGGCGGCATAGGAGCGCTGTTCGGTTACGATATCGACCTGCTGGTCACGCCCTATCCGCTGTTCAAGCCGGGGCTGAGGTTCGAGCCGGTGTTCGACTACGAGCAGGTGCTGGTCGTGGCCAAGGGCCATGCGCTGGCTTCTGCGGCCTATGTGAAGCCGCAGCAGCTGACCCAGGAAGTGCTCATCAGCTATCCCGTGGACATCGAGCGCCTGGACATCTACAACCAATTCCTGTTGCCCGCCGGTGTCACGCCCAGGCGCCACAAAGCCATAGAAACCACCGACATCATGCTGCAGATGGTGGCCAGCGGCCGCGGCGTGGCCGCGCTGCCGCGCTGGCTGGTCGAGGAATACGCGGCCAAGATGGACGTGGTGCCGGTGCGCCTCGGCGTGCGCGGCATCGCCAAGCAGATCTTCCTGGGAGCACGCGAGGCCGACACCGCCATTGACTACGTGCGGGCCTTCATCGAACTGGCGCGCATGCCTGCCAACGCAGCCGAAGCGCGCTGATCACCCGCGTCGCGCGCCCACCGGCGGCGGTGTCCGGTGGCCGCAGGCACAGGGGGGCGGTTCTTGCGCTCACTCCCAACGGACGTTCAAGGTTTTCACCAGCTGCCGCCAGCGGGCCCGCTCCTGCGCCAGAAATGTGATGGTTTGCGCCGCGCTGCCGATTACCGGCTCGGCGCCTTCCTGCTCCGGGCCGGCAACCACTTCAGGCAGGGCCATAGACTTCTGGACGGCGTCGCGCAGTCTCGTGATTCAGTCCAAGCGCGTGGCACGCAACCCCGCGGCGCGCGCGCTGGCGCAATGGTTGCTCAATGAGGCCAGTGTCTACAATACCTCCCAGGCGGGGTGAAGCCCGGCCCCGTGGCAGCGCTGCCGGCCTGCTTGGCGCGCTTCAGCCGTCCATCGGCACGGTGGCCGCGACGGACGGGCGTTGCTGCATGCGCGCAAACCACCGAGCCAGTTGCGGTGCCTGCTTGCGCCAGCCCAGGCTGTCGAAACGGTAGTCGAGGTAGCCCAGGGCGCAGACCAGCGTCAGATGACCAATGTCGAAGATGCCGGCCTCCAGCGCGGCTGCCTCGCGCTCCAGCAGCTGCAGGCTTGCCTGGGTCTTGAGCTCGAACGCACCCAGCAAGGCCTGCAGCGGCGCGGCGCGCTCGCGTTCATTGCGCCACAGGATCAAGGCATCGAGCAGGCCGTCGCCCAGTGCATGCCAGCGCAGCGCCGCCCAGCGCGCCGGGCCATCCTTGGGAAACAGCGATCCGCCCGCCAGGTCGTCCAGGTATTCGCAGATCACCACCGAATCAAAAAGTGTCCGGCCGTCGTCCAGTACCAGCGTGGGAATCTTGGACAGCGGGTTGGCCTGCATCAGCTGGGCGTTCGGCTTGAGCATGGCGGCCACGGAGCGCACCAGCTGCAGTTGGGGCAGCAGCTGCAGCTCATGGGCGCAGATCAGCACTTTTCGTACATAGGGCGATTTGGGAGACCAGTGCAATTGCATAAATGGCGAAGAAAGTAGGTCGATCAAAGGGCCGGCGCCAGCGCACGCGGGTCAAAGCACGCCGGTTGTCTGCAGCGCATCGATGCGCTCGGCCGAATAGCCCAGTTCCTCGAGCACTAGGCGCGAATGCTGGCCGAGCAAGGGCGGGGCCGCGAGGTCTTGCAACGGGGTCTGGGCGAAGCGCATGGGGCTGGACACCTGCGGAACCTGTACGCCGCAAGGGTGGGGCACATATTTGAGCATGCCGCGGGCCTTGACCTGCGGGTCCTCGAAGACTTCGGGCAGGGAATTGATCGCTCCACAGGGCACGCCCGCGGCGTCGAGCGCGGCAATGAGGTCGGCACGCTGGCGCTGGGCGAATTCGTGGCGCAGAAGGGCCGACAGCTCCTGGATGTTGCGCACGCGCTGGGCATTGGTCGCAAAGCGCTCGTCCTGGGCCCACTCGGCGCGGCCCAGGACCGTGCACAGCTTGGCAAACTGGCCGTCGTTGCCGACCACCAAAATGGCGTCGCCATCGGCGCAGGCGTAGACATCCTGCGGCTGGATGTTGGGGTGGGCGTTGCCGTTGCGCTGCGGCGTCTTGCCCGACACCAGGTAGTTCATCGCCTGGTTGGCCAGCGTGGCCACCTGCACATCAAGCATGGCGATGTCGATGGCGTCGCCCACACCGCTCTGGTCGCGCCGGGCCACGGCCGCGAGCACCGCGACCGCGGTGTACATGCCGGTCATCAGATCGACGATGGGCACGCCGACCTTCTGTGGGCCGCCGCCGGGCAGGCCGTCGCGCTCGCCGGTGACGCTCATCAGGCCGCCCATGGCCTGGATCAGAAAGTCATAGGCCGGCTGGTCGCGGCGCGGCCCGGTCTGGCCGAAGCCCGTGACCGAGCAATAGATCAGCCGCGGATTGATCTTGCGCAGGCTGGCTTCGTCCAGGCCGTAGCGCGCCAGCGTGCCGGCCTTGTAGTTCTCCAGCACGATGTCCGACTGCAGCGCCAGATCGCGCACGATCTGCTGGCCTTCGGGCGTATCCAGGCTCACGGTGATCGAGCGCTTGCCGCGGTTGACGGCGAGGTAGTAACCGGCCTCCTTGGTCTCTTTGCCCTCGGCATCCTTGAGGAAAGGCGGACCCCAGGAACGCGTGTCGTCGCCGGCGCCCGGGCGTTCGACCTTGGTGACCGTGGCGCCGAGGTCGGCCAGGATCTGCCCGGCCCAGGGCGCGGCAAGAATGCGGCTCAGATCCAGCACCCGCAGGTGCGACAACGGGCCAGAAGCCACTGTGGCATTGGTCATGAGAAAGACTCCAGTCAACGATGCAATGCCTGGACTTTAGGTGGGGGGGCGCACAGCGCCTAGCCGTGCCGGCGGCAATTCTGAGATGCCTGGATGCGCATAGCAGGCTTGTGAATCGGGGGCCTTACAGCGCTGCGGTGCTCTGCCTAGACTTGCAAAAAAGGAGACACAGACCATGCACCGACGTTCTTTCACCACCCTCATTGCCGTTGTCGGCACCCTTCTTGCCAGCAGCCCGGCACGCGCGGACAACTGGCCAGCCAAGCCCCTCAAGCTCATTGTTCCGTATGCCGCGGGCGGCCCCACCGATGCCATTGCGCGCATGATAGGCACCAAGATGGCGGCCGCGCTGGGCCAGGCCGTGGTGGTTGACAACCGGGCGGGTGCTGGCGGCACCATCGGCGTCGATGCCACGGCCAAATCGCCGGCGGACGGCTACCACTTCGCGCTGGTCGCACCCGGCCCGCTGGCCGGCATGCCCAATCTGACCAAGGTACCGTATGCGCTGGACCAGCTGGAGTTCCTCACGCTGGCGGCGCGCATTCCCAGCGTGATCGTGGTGAACCGCAAGTCGGGCATAGGCTCGCTCGAGCAGCTGATCGCCAAGGCCAAGGCTGCGCCCGACGCCCTGAACTACAGCTCCGCGGGCGCGGGCACCACGCCGCATATCGGCTTCGAACTCTTCAAGCGCGAAACCGGCACCGCCATCATGCATGTGCCGTACAAGGGCGCAGCCCCCGCGATCAGCGCCTTGCTCTCGGGCGAAGTGCATATGACCATGGTCGATCTGCTGCCTGTGTTGCCGTTTGTCGCCAACGGCAATCTGCTGGTGCTGGCCGTGGCCGGCAAGACGCGCGCGCCGCAGCTGCCCGATGTGCCCACCACCGTGGAGCTGGGCCTGCCGAATGTGCTGATGGAGACCACCTACGGGCTGATCGTGCCCAAGGGCCTGCCTTCCGGCGTGCAGACCCAGTTGCGCGAAGCCGCCGTGTCGGCCATCAATTCGCCCGAGCTGAAGTCGCAGTTTCTCAAGCAGGGCGCGATTGCGGCCACCTCGACAAGCGCCGAGTACCGCGGGCTGATGCAGGCCGAGTCGGACAAGTGGCGTGGCGTGATCGCCAGCGCGAAGATCAAGCTGGACTGAAGGACTGCCCATGAAGATCACCCATGCCAGCGTCAAGCCTTGCATCCAGGGGCTGGCCGACCCGCAATGGAAGTTCGCACGTGCCAAGGTGCCGCGTCTGGAAGGCGCGGTACTGGAGTTGCGGGACGAGGACGGCCACATCGGCCTGGGCTACGTGCACGCGATTCCCGCGATTTCCACGCACGGCGCGGGCGCTGCCGCGGCGCTGGAGTTCCTCGCGCCGCGGCTGGTCGGGCGCCGCTGCGACGACATTGCTGCGCTGATGGAAGAAGTCGAGGCGACGCTGGCCTTCCAGCCCACGGTGAAGGCCGGCATCGACATGGCGCTGCACGACCTGCTCGCGCGCCGCCTGGCAGTGCCAGTGCATGTGCTGCTGGGCGGCAAGCTGCGCGACAGCGTGGCGCTGGCGCGCATTCTGCCCATCAAGTCGCCCGACGAGATGGCTTTGCTCGCCGCCCGGCTCGCGGGCGAGGGCTACGGCCAGCTCAAGCTCAAGCTCGCAGGCGATACCGCCACCGACATCCAGCGCATCGCCGCGGTGCGCGCCGCCGTGGGCCCCGATGTGGTGCTGACGCTGGACCCCAACCAGTCCTACCACGCCAAGCAGCTGATAGGTGCGTTCGCCAAGATGGAACGCTACGACATCGCCTTGATCGAGCAGCCGGTTCCCGCAGCCGACATCGCGGGCCTGGCGCTGCTGACGCGCACGCTGCCGGTGGCCATCGAGGCGGACGAAAGCGCGCAAAGCGTGCGCGATGTGTTCCGGCTGGTGTCCGAGCGCGTGGTCGATGTGATCAACCTCAAGGTCACCAATCTTGGCGGGCTGCGCAACTTCGTGCAAGCGGTGCGCATCTGCGAGGCCGGGCAGGTCGCCTGCCGCCTGGGCGCGGCGTTCGGCCCGGCGCTGATGCAGGCCATGAGCCTGCAGGCGGCCTGCATTCCGAAGGCGCTGCCCTATGCCTGCGAGCTGTCCGAGCACCTGCATCTGCAGGATGACCCGTTCATGCCGCTGCCGGTGCTGGCCGGGCGCCTGTCATTGCCTGGCGGGCCGGGCTGCGGCGTGGGCTACCGCAGCTGACGGCGCATGGGACACGATTTCAACAACCAGGAGACAAGCGCCATGACATTCTTCACCCCCCTGGCCGCAGGCATTTTCCGCGCCGCGCCCGCGCTCGG
>JBBKVU010000264.1:0-3580 GCA_037968595.1 Comamonas sp. | reverse complement strand
GCCGGTGCAGGTGCCGGCGCAGGCGCGGCTTGCGGTGCGCGCAAGTCGACCGCCGTCTTCTGCACCGATACATATTCCTTGGCGTCGGGATCATCAAAGGTGATGTCGTAGACCCCGGGTTCGACGGCGGCGCTGAAGCTGCCATCGGCGGCCGTGAGCACCTCCGTGACTTCATCGGTGGTCCGGTCCTCGAGTCGCACGGCAATGCCCGCAACCGGCAGGCCGTTTTCATCCGCGACCTTGCCCGCGTATTCGCTCGAGCGCACGGGTTGCGCGCTGTCGTCCTTGCCGCTGCCGGCTTCGCTTGTGCCGCCGCCGCCGCCACAGGCGCCAAGAAGGCCTGCGAGCGCGAGAACTGCGATACGGTGTCCTGTGAGCTTCTTCATTGCAACTCCGGGTGAATCAGAGGAAGCGGCAGACAGCTCTGGCCTTGTCAGGGGCGCTGTCGGCGCCATGTTGTCCGCATGTGCCTACCCAGCGCGCGAATGAAAAATTGGCGGTTCAGTGATGGGCACCATTGGCACTGCATTGGTAACCCGCGGAGGGCGCGGGTTCCTTGCTCCATGGAGATGCGTATGAAGGCGCGCAGGGCCATGCCTCGGTCTGGTCAATTCAAGGCGGCCTCCGCGAGGGCCTGGGGCTGGTCAGGGCCTGGCAGGTACCGATGGCTGGGCCGAAGCCGGTTGCGCAGGCCCCGACACCGCCAGCGGCGTGCGCACCTGGCGCGTGCCCTGGGGCGGGTTGGGGAAGCCGCTGAGCGCGGCGTCGAACAGCACGCCGAAGATGGCGGGATCGTTGGTCCAGACATCCTCATGCACGGCCGAGGTCTCGTAGACGATGCGTTGCGTGCGCTGTTCGCGCATCACGACGCTCACCGCGCGGTAATGCAGCAGCGGCGGCGTATCGAACATGAAGCC
Source organism: Comamonas sp. (assembly GCA_037968595.1). Lineage (GTDB taxonomy): Bacteria > Pseudomonadota > Gammaproteobacteria > Burkholderiales > Burkholderiaceae_C > Comamonas. Next base: position 2,663 of record JBBKVU010000264.1, on the reverse strand, counting down.
GCCAAAGCCCATGCCCCAGCCCGCGCCGCGGCCAAAGCCCAGGCCCCAGTTCCAGCGCGGGCCGTAGGGTGCGTAAGGGCCGTAGTACGAGGCCATGTCGCGCGTGTAGCGCGCCTGCGCGCCGATCTGCACGGTCAGGCTGCCCTGGCTGTCGTCACGCTGCAGCCCGACCTTGGCCAGCGACTGCTGGGCCAGGGCCTCGATGCTCGCGAACTGCGGTGCGTTGGCCTGTTGCGAAGGCAGCAGCTCGAGCCGGTAGGTCGGTGGCGCTGGCATGGCCGAAAGCGTGGAGAAGCTTTGCACATCGCTTTGCACTTCGCGCACGCTGGCGCAGCCTGCGAGCAGCGCGGCGCAACCGAGCACGGTCAGAGAGAGTTTCCAGCGGATGGAGGCCATGGTGAATTCCTTCGCGCTCGCGGTGCAAAACCAACGGGCGGGGGGGAGGCGAGCCCGACATCCCCTGCCACCCGGACGCTGCCCTGTCAGGACAGCTGGACTACCTGGACTCCGGGCAGCGTTGCCGCGGCCGGGAATTCCTCGTGGTCGAACGCCATGTCGCCGTCGGGATTTGCAATGCCCGTGGCCTTGGCGTTCTTGAAGTCGTGCAGCTTCGGGTCCAGCATATGCGTTGTGACCACATTCTGCATGGCGCGGAACATGTTCTCGATACGGCCCGGATGCTTTTTCTCCCACTCGCGCAGCATCTCGCCCACGGCCACGCGCTGCAGGCCGTCCTGGCTGCCGCACAGGTTGCAGGGAATGATGGGGAAGTTCTGCGACTTGGCCCAGCGTTCGGTGTCCTTCTCGGGCACGTAGGCCAGCGGGCGAATCACCACATGCTTGCCGTCGTCGCTCACCAGCTTGGGCGGCATGCCCTTGATGCGGCCGCCGTAGAACATGTTGAGCAGCAGCGTCTGCAGGATGTCGTCGCGGTGGTGGCCCAGCGCGATCTTCGTGCAGCCCAGCTGGTCGGCCACCTTGTACAGGATGGCGCGGCGCAGGCGGCTGCACAGGCCGCAGGTGGTCTTGCCTTCGGGAATCACCCGCTTGACTACGCTGTAGGTGTCCTGCGTCTCGATGTGGAAGGGCACGCCCAGGCCCTTGAGGTACTCGGGCAGGATATGGTCGGGAAAGCCCGGCTGCTTCTGGTCGAGGTTCACGGCCACCAGCTCGAACTTCACGGGTGCGCGCCGCTGCATCTTCAGCAGGATGTCGAGCATGGTGTAGCTGTCCTTGCCGCCGGACATGCAGACCATGATCTTGTCGCCGTCCTCGATCATGTTGAAGTCGACGATGGCGCGGCCGACCTCACGGCACAGGCGCTTTTCCAGCTTGTGCTGTTCGCGCTCGATCTTGATGCCCGCGGCCTTGGTGGCGGCGGCGTCTTCTGCGGCGGGGGCTTCGTCCAGCCAGGGGTTGTGTTCTGTCGTGGCGTTCATCGGGGGCTCACCATTGTCCGGTTTCAATGCGGATGGCGACTTCGCAGTCGTCAAAGATTTCAAGTTTTGCAATTTTCACGCGTACGCCGCGCACGCCGGGCAACAACATCAGACGCTGGGCAAGTTTGCCAATCAGGCTCTCGAGCAGGTTCACATGTTCGGCCGTGCATTCGTCGATGATGATCTGGCGCACCTTGCGGTAGTCAAGCACATGGCCGATATCGTCGTCCTTGGGGCGCAGCGCCTGCGGTCCGAGGTTGAGTTCGGCATCAACCTGTATCGGTTGGGGCGCGGTCTTCTCATGGGCAAGAATGCCCAGGTTGGCGTCAAATCGCAAACCGGTCAGGTTCAGGGTTTGGCTGCCCACAGCAGCTGAGTTCATGATGGAAAGGAAAGAAGTTCGGCCGCGTTCGGCTTGATGGTGAAGACTTCGACGCCGACCGCTTCGCAGTCGGGGTAGACGTCGGGCTTGCTGGTCGCCACGCGCGCGGCCACCACCTGCGGGTGGGCCAGCAGCGTCTGCAGCAGGGCGTCGCACAGCGTCTCCTGCAGCGCGATATGGCCGCGTGTGATTTCGCGCTGCACGGCTTCGCGCACGAAGTCGTAGTCGACGACTTCATGCAGCGCGTCGGCGCTGGGCGTGGTCGCGTGCAGCGGCACATACAGGTCGATGTCGAAGCGCATACGCTGCGGCGCGGCGCGCTCGAAGTCGTGTATGCCTATCGAGACCTGCTTTTCCAGGCCCTGCAGGAACAGCCGCCGGCATTGCAGCAGAAGATCGTGCGCGGCAATGCGCGACGGGGTTTGGGTCATGGTGAAGGTCGAAGACATGGGTGTACGGGATCGGTGCGATTCACTCGATCATGAACATGACATCACGTTCCAACGGCACCAGATGCTGCCCATTGTCCACGCATAGCGTTATTCCTGTAATTGCCGGGTTTTCCGCGAAGAAGACGCCGGTCTGCGCCACATGCTGCGCCGCCAGCGGCGCACGCAGCAGATTCACACGCGCCGCACGCTCGTAATTGTCCTGGCTTTGCGGCCCGCTGGGGTACATCAGGCCGGGCGCCAGGCCCACCACGCGCACGCCCGGCGCGAGCGCCTGGGCCTGCAGCGCGACCGCGCGCTCGAGCGCGAGCTTGGACAGCGTGTAGGAAAAGTAATCGGGGTTGAGGTTGACGACTTTTTGGTCGAGCACATGGATGGCGACCGGCCGTGCGC
>JBBKVU010000263.1:0-9175 GCA_037968595.1 Comamonas sp. | reverse complement strand
AAGCTGCTGCATTACTTCATGAAGCACCCGGAGCGCGTGCACAGCCGTTCGCAGCTGCTCGGGAGCGCGCCGGCGCAGCACGGCGCGGATGCGCGCCAGCAGTTCCTGGGTCGAGAACGGCTTGGTGATGTAGTCGTCGGCGCCCGCGTCCAGGCCCGCGACCTTGTCGGGCTCGTCGCCCCGGGCCGTGAGCATCAGAATGGGCACGGGCTTGGTGCGCGCGTCGGCGCGCCACTTGCGCGCCAGCGCAATGCCGCTGGTGCCCGGCAGCATCCAGTCCAGCAGGATCACGTCGGGCAGCACGGCGTCAAGCTCGCGCTGCGCCGAAATGCCGTCTTCGGCCCAGATGGGCTGGAAACCGTTGTGCCGCAGATTGACCGCAATCAACTCGGCAATCGCGGGCTCGTCCTCGACAATGAGGACCAAGGGCAGTTTTTTCATCCCTGTCGTCTTTCTGGCTTAGAGCACGGCCGATTCGATGGCGGCCATGGTCTGGTGACGCACGTCCTTGCCTTCCACCAGATAAATGATCAATTCCGCCAGGTTCTTCGAGTGGTCGCCGATGCGCTCGATGGCCTTGGCCAGGAACAGCAGGTCGAGGCTGGCCGAGATGGTGCGCGGGTCTTCCATCATGTAGGTGATGAGCTTGCGCACGAAGCCGTCGAACTCCTGGTCGATCAGATCGTCTTCCTTGAGGATCGCCACCGCGGCCTTGGTATCCAGGCGCGCGAGCGCGTCCAGCGTCTTGCGCAGCAGGCCAGAAGCCAGGTCGGCGGCAACGCGCAACTCGTTCGAGGGCAGGACCCGCGCCGAGCCGCTGCTGACGATGGAGCGCACCATGCGCGACATCTTGTGCGCCTCGTCGCCCATGCGCTCGAGGTTGGCCGTGGCCTTGGAGAACGCGATCAGCAAGCGCAGGTCGCGCGCCGTCGGTTGGCGCCGCGCGATGATGGACGACAGCTCGTGGTCGATCTCGACTTCCATCGCATTGATCTGCTGCTCGGCCGCGTCCACCTGTTCGGCGGCCTCGACGCTGAACTCGGCCAGCGAATAGATGGCCAGGCGGATCTGCGACTCGACCATGCCGCCAAGCTCCATCACGCGCGAGGAGATACGGTTGAGTTCGGAGTCGAACTGCGACGAGAGGTGTTTTTCTGTCATGTTGCCTGTCTCCTCAGCCGAAACGGCCAGTGATGTAATCCTCGGTTTCCTTGCGCTGGGGCTTGAAGAACATCTGCTCGGTTTCACCGAACTCCATCAAGTCGCCCAGGTACATGTAGGCGGTGTAATCGCTGCAGCGCGCTGCCTGCTGCATGTTGTGCGTGACGATCACCACCGTGTAGTCGTTCTTCAGCTCGGCAATCAGCTCCTCGATCTTGGCCGTCGAGATCGGGTCCAGCGCCGAGCAAGGTTCGTCGAGCAGCAGCACTTCGGGCTTGATCGCGATGCCGCGCGCGATGCACAGGCGCTGCTGCTGGCCGCCCGACAGGCCCGAGCCGCTTTGCTGCAGCTTGTCCTTGACTTGGTTCCACAGCGCGGCCTTGCGCAGCGCCCATTCGACGCGGTCGTCCATGTCGGTGGCGCTCAGGCGTTCGAACAGTTTGACGCCAAAGGCAATGTTGTCGTAGATCGACATCGGGAACGGTGTGGGCTTCTGGAAGACCATGCCGATCTTGGCGCGTATCAGCGCCACGTCCTGCTTGCTGGTCAGCAGGTTCTCGCCATCGAGCAGGATCTCGCCCTGGGCGCGCTGGTCGGGGTAGAGCTCATACATGCGGTTGAAGGTGCGCAGCAGCGTCGACTTGCCGCAGCCCGACGGGCCGATGAAGGCCGTGACCTTCTTTTCGGGAATGTCCAGGTTGATGCCCTTGAGGGCGTGGAACTTGCCGTAGTAGAAGTTGAGGTTGCGCACCGTCAGCTTGGACGACAGCGCGGAAATGGGAGAAAGAGTGGTCGACATGGGAAATTACCTTGCCTTATTTTTGACGCGTGAGCACACGCGCCAGGATATTGAGACCCAGCACGGCCACGGTGATCAGGAAGACGCCGGCCCAGGCCAGCTGCTGCCAGTTCTCGTACGGGCTCATTGCAAACTTGAAGATGGTCACCGGCAGGCTCGCCATGGGCTTGCTCAGGTCGGCATTCCAGAACTGGTTGTTCAGCGCGGTGAACAGCAGCGGTGCGGTTTCACCCGCGATCCGCGCCACCGCCAGCAGCACGCCGGTGATCACGCCGGCGCGCGCCGCACGCAACGTGACCATCATGATGACTTTCCACTTGGGCGTGCCCAGTGCGTAGGCCGCTTCGCGCAGGCTGGAAGGCACCAGCATCAGCATGTTCTCGGTGGTGCGGATCACCACCGGAATCACGATCAGCGCCAGCGCCACCACACCCGCGATGCCGGAAAAGCTCCTGAGCTGGGCAACGACGACGGCGTAGACAAACAGGCCGATCACGATGCTGGGGGCCGACAGCAGGATGTCGTTGACGAAGCGCGTGGTGCGCGCAAGCCAGCCGCGCTGCTCGTACTCGGCAAGATAAACACCGGCCAGGATGCCGATGGGAGTACCGATCAGCGTCGCCATGGTGACCATGATCAGCGAGCCGAAGATCGCATTCGCCAGGCCGCCGGCTTCGTTCGGCGGCGGCGTCATGTCGGTGAAGAGCATCAGGCTCAGGCCGCCCAGGCCCAGGCGTATGGTCTCCCACAGTATCCATACCAGCCAGAACAGGCCGAAGGCCATGGCGGCCAGGGCCAGCGTCAGCGCCACCTGGTTGACGCGCTTGCGCGACGCGTAGCGCGCCTGGCGCTGGGCGGCCTGCTCGGCCGCGTGCAGGACCCGGTGGGCCGTGCCGTTTGCGGGGATCTGGCTCATGAACGGGTTCCTTCATTCTTCTGCAGGCGCGACAGCAGCACCTTGGACATCGACAGCACCACGAAGGTGATGAAGAACAGGATCAGGCCCAGATAGATCAGCGAGGCCTGGTGCAGGCCTTCGCCGGCTTCGGCAAACTCGTTGGCCAGCGCCGAGGTGATGCTGTTGGCGGCCTCGAAGACCGACAGCGAATTGAGCTGGTTCATGTTGCCGATCACGAACGTCACGGCCATGGTTTCACCAAGCGCGCGTCCCAGGCCCAGCATCACGCCGCCAAGCACACCGGTCTTGGTATAGGGCAGCACGACTTTCCAGACCACTTCCCAGGTGGTCGCACCCAGGCCGTAGGCCGATTCCTTGAGCAGGGCCGGCGTGACTTCAAACACATCGCGCATCACCGAGGCAATGAACGGAATGACCATGATGGCCAGAATGATGCCGGCCGACAGTATGCCTATGCCTACGGGAGGGCCGGAAACAAAAGCTTCGAGGTAAGGCACGCCGGCAAACAGCGACTGCAGCGGCATCTGCACATAGGTGGCAAGCACGGGACCGAACACCATCAGCCCCCACATGCCATAGACAATGGAGGGCACGGCGGCCAGCAGTTCGATGGCGGTTCCCAGCGGGCGCTTGAGCCAGGCCGGGGACAGCTCGGTCAGGAACAGGGCGATGCCGAAGCTCACGGGCACGGCAATCACCAGCGCGATGATCGAGGTGGCCAGCGTGCCATAGATCATCACCAGTCCGCCGTACTGGTTCTGCACGGGGTCCCAGACGCTGCTGGTGAAGAAGCCCAGACCGTATTCACGGATCGCGGGCCAGGCGCCGACCAGCAGCGAGCCCAGGATGGCGGCAAGCAGACCCAGGGTCAGCACGGCCGCGGCGCGCGCCAGCCAGGCAAAGCCACGGTCTGCCCAGACGCCGGACAGGGCGTTCAGGCGGCGGGGTGTTGGGCCGCGTGGTGTGGCTGCTGTCTTTACGGACGCAGGCATCGGACGGGCAGTCGATGGAGTGGACACGCTGAGCGCCTCTTCAAAATAGGTTCATCACACAAGCACCGAAAAGGCGGTGCACCGAGGGTGCACCGCCTTCGGCACGCTTACTTTACAGCGATGGTGTTACCGGAAGAGTCCTTGATCTCGGCCCAGGCCTTGTAGATCACCTTCTTCACCTGGTCGGGCATGGGCACATAGTCCAGGCCGCTGGCAGTGGCATCGCCCGACTTGTAGGCCCAGTCGAAGAACTTCAGCGAGGCGGCGGCCTGCGCGGGCTTGTCCTGCACCTTGTGCATCACGATGAACGTGGCCGAAGTGATGGGCCATGCGTCCTTGCCGGGCTGGTTGCCCAGGATCTGGTAGAAGCTCTTGCTCCAGTCGGCGCCGGCGGCGGCGGCCTTGAACGAGGTGTCATCCGGCGAGACGAAGTTGCCGTCGCGGTTCTGCAGCAGCGCGTAGGTCATCTTGTTCTGCTTGACATAGGCGTACTCGACATAGCCGATGGAGTTGGGCAGGCGGCCGACGAAAGCGGCGACGCCTTCATTGCCCTTGCCACCCGCGCCCGTGGGCCAGTTCACTGCCTTGCCTTCGCCGACTTTTTCCTTCCACTCGGCATTCACCGCGCTCAGGTAGTTGGTGAAGCCGAAGGTCGTGCCCGAACCGTCGGCGCGGCGCACGGGAGCGATGGTCGCGTCGGGCAGCTTCACGCCGGGGTTCAGCGCGACGATGGCGGCATCGTTCCACTTGGTGATCTTGCCCAGGTAGATGTCGCCCAGCACCTTGCCGGTGAGCTTGAGCTCGCCGGGCTTGACGCCGGCGATGTTGACCACGGGGATGATGCCGCCGATCACGGTGGGGAACTGGACCAGGCCCTTCTTGGCCAGCTCGTCGTCCTTCAGCGGCTCGTCGGAAGCGCCGAAGTCAACGGTCTTGGCTTCGATCTGCTTGAGACCGGCGCTGGAACCCACCGACTGGTAGTTGATCTTGACGCCCGTGGCCTTGTTGTAATCGGCTGCCCACTTGGAATACAGCGGTGCGGGGAAGCTGGCGCCCGCGCCGGTGGCTTCTTGTTGTGCCCAGACACTGCCCACGCCGGAGCCAGCTACAACACCAGCCGCCAGAATTTGAATCACGGACCACTTCATGAACGCACCTCTCAGGTTGGAAAAAACTGTGATGTGCGTGACTTTAAAAACCTTTTATGACGGCCTCGTGACAACTTGACATGTCTGCCGTGACAGCGCGGGGCGACATTGCCGGTGGGGCTGGCCCGGGAGACGCCGAGGCTGCCATGCAGCGGGCGCATTCCCACCCCGGCCTGGAAGCCGCCCTTGATGCCCGCGCCCAGGCGCAGCGTCCTGTCGCCCGGCGTCCGGGGTCGCCACGTCGCGTGGCGCGTGGCGCGTGGCGGTGTCATCTTGCGCCGGCAGCGCCGCACTGGCGCCTGGCAAGGGCCTATTTGCAAATGCATCCACCTGCTCCCTCTTTACACGGGCTGAACGCCCGGCGCTTCCAGGCGCGGTTTGTTGCGTCTCCATATTTCTGTTGCATCGATTTCATGCGCTTGCCACATTCCCGGTGTACGCTCCTGCTCCACGAGGTGGTGCGCGCCGTGGCCTGCCCCACCCTTTGCCCTCCACGCCCTGCGTTTCGTGACCGGTTCCTGCCCATGCCCCACGCCCAATTGTTTGCCGCCATCGATCTCGGATCCAACAGCTTCCGGCTCGAGATCGGCCATTTTTCCCACCACCACTTCCAGCGCGTGGAGTACCTCAAGGAAACCGTGCGCCAGGGCGGTGGCCTGGACGCCGACCGCTATCTTTCCGAAGAGGCCATGCAGCGCGGCTGGGACTGCCTGGCGCGCTTTGGCGAGCGTCTGGCGGGGTTTCCCGCAGCCCATGTGCGCGCGGTCGCGACGCAGACGCTGCGCGAGGCACGCAACCGCGAGGCCTTCGTGAAGCGCGGCGCCGAACTGCTGGGCTACCCGATCGAGATCATTGCCGGCGAGGAAGAAGCCCGACTGATCTACCGCGGCGTGAGCAGCCTGCTGCCCCCCTCGGATGAACGCCGGCTGGTGATCGACATCGGCGGGCGCTCGACCGAGCTGGTGCTGGGCCGGCACCAGGAAGCGCAGCAGGCGCTGTCGCTGCGCCTGGGCAGCGTGGCCTGGTCGCAGCGCTATTTCCCTGAGGGCGAGCTCAGCCGCGCGGCGTTCTCGCTGGCGGCCGTGGCCGCGCGCGCGGTGCTTGACGAGGCACTGGACAGCATCCATGGCGGTGACTGGGACACCGTCTATGCGTCCTCGGGCACGGCCGCGGCGATTGGCGACATCCTGGCCGCAAGCGGGCGCACGCCGGGCATCATTGACGCCGAAGGCCTCGAATGGCTGCACGACACCCTGGTGCGGGCCCAGACCACCGACCAGATCCGGCTTGCCGGTCTCAAGGAAGACCGGCGCGCGGTGATCGCCGGCGGCGTGAGCATCATGCAGGCGCTGTTCGACCTGCTGCAGCTGCGCTCGCTGCGCGTGGCCGAGGGCGCGCTGCGCCAGGGCGTGCTGCACACTCTGGTCGAACAGGACCCGCAGTGCACCGACCTGCGCATGGCCGCCGTGCATGGGCTGATGCAGAAATATTGCGTCGATGCCGACCAGGCCCAGCGCGTGGCCGGCGTGGCGCGCAACCTGCTTGAGCAACTGGCGCCCGAGTCCTCCGCCGAACACCACGAACCGCTGCGCCACGCCGCCCTGCTGCACGAGATCGGCAGCCACATCGCCCACAGCAACTACCACCGCCACGGCGCCTATGTGCTGCAGAACACCACGGCCGCGGGCTTCACCCAGACCGAGCGCGAACTGCTGGCGCAGCTGGTCTGCGGCCAGCGCGGCAAGCTGCGCAAGCTCGAGCCTGAAATGCTCACCGAGCCCAAGAATGTCTACCCCCTGCTGGCCTTGCGCCTGGCCGTGCTGCTGTGCCACGCGCGCCGCCCGCCCGAGCTCACCAGCCTGCAGATTGCCGCCGAAGGCCCGCGCTTCAAGCTCAGCGCCAGCAGCGAATGGTCGCAGACCTATCCCCAGTCGGCCTTCCTGCTGGAGGAGGAACAGCAGGCCTGGCTCAAGACCCACTGGCAGCTGGAACTGGACCTGGGTTGAAAAAAACCCCTGGACGACGGCGGCGTTCAGGGGTTTTTCGGGCCACGCGCGCCGGGAGGGGCGCGGCGGCCACTTCTCATTTCCTTCACTTCATTCGGCTTGCGTCAGCATGGCGGGCCCATAGCGCCCCATCAATGCGTTCTGCGCGCCGTTGCCGTCCAGGGGATGCGGCGCACGCGTATAGGTTCCGTCGGGGCCCAGGGTCCAGGCATCGCGGTTGTCGTGCAGATAGGCGACCAGGCACTCATCGACAATCTGCTGGCGCAAGGCCGGATCGCGCACCGGCCAGGCCAACTCGATGCGCCGCATCATGTTGCGGTTCATCCAGTCGGCGCTCGACAGGAACAGGTCTTCCTTGTCGCCCTGGCGGAAATAAAACACCCGGGTGTGCTCCAGAAAGCGCCCTATCACCGAGCGCACGCGGATATTGTCCGTGAGGCCGGGGCGCTGCGGCGCCAGCATGCAGGCGCCGCGCACGATCAGATCGATCTGCACGCCCTTTTGTCCGGCGGCGATCAGCGCGTGGATCAGCGCCTCGTCGGTCAGCGCATTCATCTTCGCCACGATGCGTGCCGGCTGCCCCTTGGCCGCAGCCTCGCCTGTCTGGGCAATGAATGCAATCATCCGGTTGTGCAGATGAAACGGCGCCATGATCAGCCGCTGCAGTTCCGGCAGGCGGTTGTGGCTGGCGAGGTGGTTGAACACTTCGTCCATGTCGGCCGTCACGGTCGGGTCGGACGTCATGTAGCCGAGGTCGGTGTAGAGCCTGGCGCTGCGCAGGTTGTAGTTGCCCGTGGACAGGTGCCCGTAGCGGCGCAGCCGCCGGCCTTCGCGCCGCGTGATCAGCATCATCTTGGCATGGGTCTTCAGGCCCACGACTCCGTAGACCACCTGCGCGCCCACCAACTCCAGCGCTTCGGCCCAGTTGATGTTCGCTTCCTCGTCGAAGCGCGCCTTGAGCTCGACCACGGCCATGACTTCCTTGCCGCGGCGCACGGCCTCGGCCAGCAGGTCCATGAGCTCCGAGTCGGAACCGGTGCGGTAGATGGTCTGCTTGATGACCAGCACATTGGGATCGTTCACCGCCTCGCGCAGCAGCGCCAGCACACCTTCGAAGCTCTCGAACGGCTGGTGTATCAGCACATCGCGCTGGCGCAGCTGAGCCATCACCGAGACGCCGCGCTGCAGCTGGCGCGGCCACACCGGCTGCCATGGCGGGAACAGCAGCGAAGCGTCGTTGACCAGATCGACCAGCTGGCCCAGGCGCACCAGATTGACCGGGCCAGGCACGCGAAACAGCGCCTGCGGCGGCAGATGGAACTGCGCCAGCAGCAGATCGGCGAGAAACGGCGAGCAGCCGGCCGACACTTCTAGGCGCACGGCCTGGCCGTAGTGCCGGTGGTGCAGGCCCTGGCGCAAGGCCATGCGCAGATTGCCCACATCTTCCTCGTCGACCGCCAGCTCCGAATGGCGCGTGGCGCGAAACTGCGAGAACTCGACCACTTCGCGCCCCGGAAACAGCTCCTTGAGGTGGGCGCGCACGATGCTCGACAGGCTCACGAACACGCGCTGCTTGCCCGCGACCTTGGCCGGCAGGCGTACCAGGCGCGGCAAGGCCCGCGGCACTTTCACGATCGCGACCTCGTTGGTGCGACCGAAGGCGTCCGGACCCTTGAGCCGGACAATGAAATTGAGCGCCTTGTTCGCGACCTGGGGAAACGGATGCGCGGGGTCCAGTCCCAGCGGAATCAGCAGCGGCCGGACTTCGGACAGGAAATACTCGCGCACCCAGCGCCGCTGGGCGCTGCTGCGATCGCCGTGCGAAAGAATGCGTATCCCATGGCGCTCGAACGCCGGCACCAGGGCCTTGTTGTAGAGTTCGTACTGGCGCGCCACCAGGTCATGGGCCTGCTCCATCAAGGCCTTGAACGAAGCCGTCGTATAGGCGCCCTGGCCGTCGCCGCTGAGCTCGGCCGTGATGTGCGGCGCGGCCCGCACCTCGAAGAACTCATCGAGGTTGGACGAGACTATGCACAGGTAGCGCAGGCGTTCGAGCAGCGGCACATCGGCGCGCACCGCCCAGTCGAGCACCCGGTCGTTGAACGCCAGAATGCAGTGATCGCGGTCCAGCAGCACGCCGCTTGCCGCGG
>JBBKVU010000262.1:0-5497 GCA_037968595.1 Comamonas sp. | reverse complement strand
GCTGCTGGGCGCGCGCCGCCCCCGCACCGTCAACATGAGCACCATAGGCAATGCGCTGCTCGAGCCCGGCGACGCCGCGTTTGGCCCGCGCATCGAGGCCGTCGTGGTCTACAACAGCAATCCCGTCGCGGTCGCGCCCGAGTCGGCCAAGGTGGCCCGGGGCTTTGCGCGCGACGACCTGTTCACGGTGGTCATCGAGCATTTCCTCACGGACACCGCCGACCATGCCGACTACGTGCTGCCGGCAACCACCCAGCTCGAGCACTGGGACATCCACGGCAGCTACGGCCACACCGACGTGCTGCTCAACCGCCCGGCCATCGCTCCCGTGGGCGAAGCCAGAAGCAATGCGCGGATCTTCCGCGATCTCGCGGCGCACATGGCCGCGCTCGATCCGGCGTTTGCCGCGCCCTGCTTTCACGAGGACGACGAAACGCTGTGCCGCCAGGCCATCGAATCGGCCAAAGTCGACTTCGACCAGCTGCTGGCCACCGGCTTTGCCCACCTGCCCGTGCCCGACGCGCCGTTTGCCGACGGCGGCTTTGCCACGCCTTCGGGCAAATGCGAATTCGTCAGCGCCAGCCTCGAGGCGCTGGGCATCAACCCGCTGCCCGACTACCTGCCCAACCACGAGCAGCCCGACCCGCAAGGCCCCTACCCGCTGGCGATGATTTCGCCGCCGGCGCGCAACTTCCTCAACAGCACCTTCGTCAACGTGAAGAAGCTGCGCAACGCCGAAGGCCGGCCGCTGCTGGAAATGCACCCGCAGGACGCGGCCACGCGCGGCATCGAGGACGGTGCGCTGGTGCGCGTGTTCAACGCGCGCGGCGAGCATCTGTGCCATGCCAGCATCAATGGCCGGGCGCGCGCCGGCCTGGTCGTCGGCCTGGGCATATGGTGGCGCAAGGACGGTGCCAACGGCACCAACGTCAACGAACTGACCCACCAGCACCTGACCGACATAGGCCGCGCACCGAGCTTCTACGACTGCACGGTGCAGGTGGCCGCGGCCTGAACGGCCTCAGATCGCCAGGCCCAGGATCTCCCTGGCCTTGGCCGCGTCGATATCGCGGTGCTCCGACAGCGCGACCATGCCGTGCTTTTCCAGCTGGGCCACGGCCGCGTCCACGGCTTCGGCGCCGAGGTCATAGGCCGACAGCCGCGTGGGCACGCCCAGGCCTTCGAAGAAGTTCCGCGTCTGCGTGATCGCGGCGTTGATGCGGCCTTCCTCCGAGCCCTCGGTGATGCCCCACACGCGCTCGGCGTACTGCAGCAGCTTGGCGTGCTTTTGCTCGCGGCGCGCGTCCATCATCGCGGGCAGCACCACGGCCAGCGTGCGCGCATGGTCTATGCCGTAAAGCGCCGTGAGTTCGTGGCCTATCATGTGCGTCGCCCAGTCCTGGGGCACGCCAGCGCCGATCAGGCCGTTGAGCGCCAGCGTCGCGCTCCAGACCAGGTTAGCGCGGTCGGCGTAGTCGGGCGTCTCGCTGGCCACGACGCGCGGGCCGATCTCGATCAGCGTCTGCAGCAGGCCTTCGGCAAAGCGGTCCTGCACACGCGCATCGACCGGATAGGTCAGGTATTGCTCCATGGTGTGCACGAAGGCATCGACCACGCCGTTGGCCAGCTGGCGCGTGGGCAGCGTATAGGTCTTTGTCGGGTCGAGCAGCGCGAACTGCGGGAACAGCAGGCGATTGGAAAACGGCAGCTTCGCGCCTTCGGCCGCATGGGTCAGCACGCCGCCGTTGTTCATTTCGGAGCCCGTGGCCGGCAGCGTCAAGACCACGCCCAGCGGCGCGGCCTGGGTGACGCCGCGCCCGCCCTTGCGCACCAGTTCCCAGGCAGCAACGGGATCGGAGCCGGGCAGGCGCACGGCCGCGGCAATGAACTTGACGGCGTCGATCACCGAGCCACCGCCAACGGCCAGCAGGAAGTCGAAGCCGCCGTCCTGGAACTGCGCCACCGCGCGCATGGAGGTTTCGAGCGTGGGATTGGGCTCTATGCCCGTGAAGGTTTCGTGGCGGCGCGTGCCCAGCGCGGCGCGCACTTCGGCCAGCGTGCCGTTCTTCTCGGCGCTGCTGCCGCCGACGACGATCAGCACCTGCGCGCTTTCGGGCAGCAGCTTGCCCAGCTTGGCAATCACGCCCTCGCCGAAAACAATGCGCGTGGGGTTGCTGAAATCAAAATTCTGCATCGTGGCTCTCCTTGGAATGGGGACACGGGGCCCGGGCCCCGCCTGTCCACCATTCTGTCAGGACAGCGCGCTCAGTCGAGCTTGATGCCGGCCTTCTGGATGATCTCGCCCCAGCGCTTGGCTTCGGCGCGCGCCATTGCGCGGAACTGCTCGGGCGTGCCGGCCAAGGCTTCCATGCCGAAGTCCTGCATGCGCTTGACCACAGGCGGGCTGGCCAATGCCTTGTTGACTTCGGCATTGAGGCGCTGCGTGATGGGCGCGGGCAGGCCCTTGGGCGCGAGAATGCCCTGGAAGGCAAAGACTTCGGAATTCGCCACGCCGACTTCGGCCAGCGTAGGCAGTTGCGGCAGGTTGGCCATGCGCTGGGCCGAGCCAATGGCCAGCGCGCGCACCTTGCCCGACTGGATGATGGGCAGGCCCGACGCCAGATCGAGGAACATGCACGGCACCTGGCCGCCCATCACATCGGCCACGGCCGGCGCCGCGCCGCGGTAGGGAATGTGGGTCAGGAAGGTGCCGGTGCGCGCCTTGAACATCTCCATTGCCAGGTGGTGGGGCGAGCCGTTGCCGGGCGAGGCGTAGTTGATCTTGCCGGGGTTGGCGCGCGCATAGGCCAGGAATTCCTGCAGCGTCTTGGCCTCGAACGCCGGGTTCACGACCAGCGCCAGCGGAAAGCGGCTCAGTCCGCCCACATAGGTGAAGTCCTTTTCGGGACTGAACGGCAGCTTGCTGAACAGATGCTCGTTGTAGGCCAGCACGGCGTTGTCGGCCGACATGATGGTGTAGCCGTCGGCCTTGGCCGTGGCGACCTGCTGGGCGCCGATATTGGTCGATGCACCGGGCTTGTTCTCGATGACGATGGTCTGGCCCAGGCTCTGGCGCATGGCCTCGGCCACGGTGCGTGCCAGCACGTCGGTGCCGCCGCCCGGCGGATACGGAACCACCCAGCGTATCGCCTGGTCGGGCCAGTTCTGCGCCTGGGCAAGCGTTGCGAATGGCGCGGCGGCCGTGGCCGTCATCGCGGCCAGAAAATGTCTGCGGTCCATTTTTTGTCTCCTGGGGAAAGATCCGGCGTCGCCCGCGGCGGGCCGGCGAATGCGTGTCGGGCGTGCATGGCATGGCCATGCGGCGCTGGCCGGCACTTCTGTGGTGCCGGTCCCGCGCGCGCCCGGGTCGTCAGGCGGCTTCTTCGGGCGCGACGATGGTCTGATCGATGGCGCCGAAAATGCTCTGGCCGTCGCGGCCCTTCATTTCAATGCGAATGGTGTCGCCGAACTTCATGAACTCGGTCACGGGAGCGCCGGTCTGTATGGTCTCTATGCAGCGCTTCTCGGCAATGCAGCTGTAGCCCTTGGGCCATTGCATGGCGCTGCCTTCGCCCACGCCCTTGTTGCTTACCGTGCCGCTGCCGACAATGGTGCCGGCGCGCACATTGCGCGTCTTGCAGATGTGGGCAATCAGCTGGCCGAAGTGAAAGGTCATGTCGGGGCCGGCGTCGCACATGCCGACCTTGCGGCCATTCCAGATCGACTGCAGCGTGAGATGCAGGCGGCCTGCGTCCCAGGCGTCACCCAGCTCGTCCAGCGTCACCGCGACCGGGCTGAAGGCCGTTGCCGGCTTGCTCTGGAAGAAGCCGAAGCCCTTGGCGAGTTCGGCGGGAATCAGATTGCGCAGCGAGACGTCGTTGACCAGCATCACCAGGCGAATGCCCTGCAGCGCGCGGGTCGGCGTGCTGCCCATGGGCACGTCGGCGGTGACCACGGCGATCTCGGCCTCGAAGTCTATGCCCATGGATTCGCTGGGCACGATCACGTCGTCGCAGGGGCCGATGAAGTCGTCGGAGCCGCCCTGGTACATCAGCGGGTCGGAGTAGAACGTGGCCGGCACTTCGGCGTTGCGCGCCTGGCGCACCAGCTCCACATGGTTGAGATAGGCCGAGCCGTCGGCCCACTGGTAGGCGCGCGGCAGCGGCGCCATGCACTGTTCGGGGTTGAAGGCAAACGCATGCGGCGCCTTGCCGGCGTTGAGCTGCTGGTACAGGTCCTGCAGCTGCGGCGCCATGAAGGTCCAGTCGTCCAGCACCTGCTGCATGCGGCTGGCGATGCCGGTCGCATAATGGGCCAGGCCCAGATCGCGGGAGACAACAACCAGTTGGCCGTCGCGCGAGCCGTCTTTGTAAGTAGCGAGTTTCATGGTGCTGGAACTTCAGTGGCGGGGACAGGAAGACGCGGCCTGCAAGGGCGGCGATCGAATTACGCAGGGGTAAACGAGTTTACCTAAACAAAACAATTGGATTTTAGTGCATATGGAAAAGGAACGCGCAGGCATTCAGTCGGTCGAAGTCGGTTTTGCGCTGCTGGAAGGCCTGGCGCGCGCACGCGCGCCGCTGATGCTCAAGGAAGTCGCGGCCTCGGCCGAGATGAGCGCCGCCAAGGCGCACCGCTATCTGGTGAGCTTCCAGCGCCTGGGCCTGGTGACACAGGACAGCCGCACTTCGCGCTATGACCTCGGCCCGGCCAGCCTCAAGCTGGGCCTGGCCGCGCTCACGCGCCTGGACCCGGTGCGCCTGGCGCGCGAACGCATGCCGCTGCTGCTGGAAGCGCTGCAGCACACGGTCGCGCTGGCCGTCTGGGGCAACCACGGGCCGACCATCGTGCATTGGGAGGAGTCGGCGCAATCGGTCACCGCCAACCTGCGGCTGGGCGATGTGATGCCGCTGCTGTCGTCGGCCACGGGCCGCTGCTTTGCCGCGTACCTGCCCACGGAGCTGACGCAGGGCATGCTGGATGCCGAGATGCAGCGCGCGCGCCAGATCGGGCGCAGCGACCTGCCGCTCACGCCCGCGGGCGTGCGCACCATGCTCGACGAGGTGCGGGCGCACGGAACGGCACGCGTGGTCGATACGCTGCTGCCGGGCATCGTTGCCTTCTGCACGCCGGTGTTCGACTCGTCGGGCCATATCGTGATGGGCATAACCACGCTGGGCTCGATCGCGACCTTCGACCCGGCCTATGACGGCGCCATCGATGCCCAGCTGCGCGCCACCGCGCAGCAGCTTTCGGCCGACCTTGGCCATACCGCCCGCTGAGCCGCGCGGGCACCTGCGATGCGTGCGCCAGTGCTGCTGCCCCTGACCGCCGCGGTGCTGGCCGCGCATGCCTGGCTGCTGTGGGAATTGCCCGCATGGTCCAACGCCGCCGACACCCCCGATTTGGCGCGCAATGCGCCGGCATTCACCACGCGCAGCATAGCCCCGCCCGCGCCGCCGCCCCCACCCGTCGCCGCGGCGGCGCGGGCGGGGCT
>JBBKVU010000261.1:0-3742 GCA_037968595.1 Comamonas sp. | reverse complement strand
GGGCTGACGAATTTCCTGGGGGTGGCCTTGTGGGCCTCCCCTATTTGTTTTCAGGCGCGGGTGGCGAAATTGGTAGACGCACCAGGTTTAGGTCCTGACGCCAGCAATGGTGTGGGGGTTCGAGTCCCCCCTCGCGCACCAGGATAGAAAAGTGCCGACTCTCACCGAGTCGCGCATTTCAAGCAGAAAAGGCCGTTTCCCCTCTGGGAGCGGCCTTTTTTCTTGGTCTTTCCACGTCTGTGAGTCGCGCACAAACACACCGACCCACGCCGAGAATTACAATCTGATCCCCCACGCATCCCCCACAGCATCCCCCACGGATGCGGCGTGTATCCCCCACGGGCAAAGGCGTAGATCAGATGGCATCTTTCGAAAAGCGAGCGAGCGGCTGGCGCGCACAGGTTAATAAGCTTGGCGTTCGGCGATCCATGGTTTTTCCTACCAAGGCCGAGGCTCAAGACTGGGCTGCCGGCATTGAGGCAGAGATTCGCGCGGGCAGCCTCGGGCAGTACCCGATCAAGACCCTTGCCGAGGCGGTGGAGCGATACCGGCGCGAGATCACGGACAAGAAGCCGAAGGGTGTGGCGCGGGCAGACCAGCTGCGATTCGATGCTTGGCTGCGGGACTTCCCCGCGCTTGCATCAAAGCTGCTGAGCGAGATTACCGCCGCCGATTTGGCGGCCTGGCGCGATGCTCGACTCAAGCAGGTGTCCGAGTCCAGTGTCTTGCGCGAAGCGCAGCAGTTTCGCCCGATCTGGACGCTGGCCATTGACGAATGGCAGTGGGCGGGGAAAAGCCCGTGGAAGGGCGTCCGCCTGCCTCAAAAGGGGCATGCGCGCGATAGGGGCACGCGCTGGCAGGAGGTCAGGCTACTTGTCCGCTCGGTGGGGTATCGACAGGACACGGCGCCTGTATCGCCGCAACAGGAGGTGATGTGGGTGTACATGATCGCCCTGCACACGGCCATGCGTAGCGGGGAGATATTGAAGATGACGCGCGCCAGCGTGGATCTAAGCCGGCGGGTTTATAGACTGGATCAACACAAAACGCAGCAGGCGGTCGGCGTGCGGCATGTGCCTTTACCGCGCCGGGTCGCCAAGTTGCTGCGGGTGCTGGATGCTCGAGCGGCCCAGCAAGGGCGTGAGCACTATTTCACGATCAGCGATCAGAGCCGTGATGTGCTTTGGCGCAAGGTGCGCGATCGTTTGTGCATTGAGGGGTTGAACTTCCATGACAGCCGCGCCGCGGCGTTGACCTGGTTGGCAAAGCGGGTTGATGTTATGACGCTGGCCAAGATCAGCGGCCACGTCGACATCAACCAGCTTTTCAGCGCGTACTACCGGGAAGCGCCGGCAGACATCGCAGCGCGCCTGTGACTCATGCCGCATTGCGTCGCCAGCGTTTGCCAGACTTGAATGCGATCACATCGGCGCGGCGCCAGTAGCGCAGGCGCTGGCTGACGTTGGTGGATGGTGGGGGGAAATCCATGCGTTTCACCAGGCGCCCGGTGACATGCGGCCGGCTCACTCCAAGGATCTGGGCAATTTCGGCGGTGCCGATCTCAATGCCGTTTGTTGGCTGTGTTGCTATCGATTGCATATCGATCTCCTGAAACAAAAAAGCCCGCTTGCTGGGCGGGCTGGTCAAAATTGGGGGTGGTACTGGTCAAGGTGCTAGCCCGGCAGCGCCTGCGCTGGCCGCCAGTGGGTGGCACTGCCTGGTACGCTGGCGGTGACGATTGCCTCGCCCGCCAGAATCCAGCGCTCGCGCTTCAGATCGGACGTGGGCATGAGCCAGTCGCAGAACGCCGTCGCCTCTGGCAGGCGCTCGCCAACGGGAATCCAACCGGCGATCTGCTCATCCGTCAGCGGCTGGTCCAGTGCGGCGGCCAACTCGCCAGCGGTCAGCGGCTGCGTAGTCACCGAAAGCAGATCGGCATAAAGCCGCGGTAGGTACGTGGTATCGAACGGCCAGCGGCTCGCGACGCGTATTAGCTGGGCCTTTGACATTTCGAGCGGCACTGCCTGGCAGCGTGGCGGCACGCGGCCCATGGCCAGCACCTGGGCTGCGGTGTAGAGCGGAGTCGAGGTTGCCGGGTACTCGGCGCTGTAGTCTCGGCCCGGCTCGCCGAACGGTGGCGCTTTTTCCTTGGTGACGCGCTCATGAAGGGTGTTGCCAGGAATGCCATCGGTTATGTCCAGCGTATGCAGGAACCAGCCCGGCTCCATGCCCGCAGGGGTGTCGAGCATAGGGTCGACACCCCGCGCAGGCAGTGCGCGCGCTGCTTGCTCTGCTGGCGCGCGGCGGTTCCATGCCGCAATGGCCGCAGTCCTGCCGGGCTGCATTTCATCCTCATCGTCGCGTACTGCAACAGGCCCGCGCGCCAAGCACGCGCAGTGCTCGCTGATGCGGGCATCGCAAATGACGACAGAAGCGTCAGTGTCCAGTTGTTCGACAAAGGCGTCTTGCTGTCCGCAGAACGGGCAGGGCAGCAGCTCGCGGCTCTGTTGGTCTTGTGCTGCGTTCATCGTGGTGTTCCTCTCCATACAAAATCACCTTTGTCCTCGCGCATCGCGGGTTCGCTGTCCTGGCAGGGGCACTCGAAACCGCTGAGCGGATCGGCCACCGGGCGCCAGAAGTTGCGCACGCGCCCGCTGGGGGTGTGGTTGTCTTCCTTGGCATCCAGCAGGTCGAATTGGCCCAGCGCCCATATGGCATCTGCGGTGCTGCAGCGGCGGCCCATGGCGCTGACGCTCAGGTGGTACTCGGGCCCGGCGTCGAACTCGCCAGGCCCTGGCTCAGGTTTCTCGACTGCAGAAATGACCAACATGCCGTTGGCGTAATGTGCCCAGGCCGCCCAGGGGTAGCCCAGATCGCTCACTGCCTGGGGCATGGCCAGAACATGCTCGGCGCGGGCCCAGCCACTTCCAGGCGCTGGGGCTTTGGGCTGGATCACGCTGATGGCCGATGAAGCGGCAAGTGCTGTGGTCATGGGTGGCCTTTCTGCGCCAGGTCGAGCTTGAAGTCGATCACCCACACCCAGGGGTTGGCGGACCAGTCGCCTCCGGTGGATTCCCAGAGCTGCCGGAAGGCATCGCGCGGCGAGAGATAGACTTTGCCGTCGACGCCCATCACGCTGTACGGGCTGAACTGGCTGGGGGCAGCAGCTGCAATTGCGCCTTCGGCCCAGCAATCGGCATCGCTGATCTGCTGCAGACGCTCCAGGCGCACGCCGGTTATGTCCCTCCAGATTCGAGCGGCGTGCTTCGGCATATGGATCGATGGCCACCAGCGCGAGGTTGAGTGCGTCCACACGCCCGTTTTCAAATCAATGCGGTTAAAGCTGGCTGCGCCACCATGGTCAGCCCGATACAGGAAGCCGCCAGCGCTGCCAGTGTTTGGCGCCCATGCCTCGCGCGCATAGATGCGGTCGCGCGGGCCGCCGTAGGGGCACGCCCTGTCGATGACATGCTGTGGCTCGCGCTCGAGCACCAGCGCGCCGGGGGTGTAGACATTCCCCAGGTCGGGGTGTTTCACGTCCTTCGCGACCCGCCGCGTCTGCGACTTGGTGCCATCGAGGATGGAGCGCACCAGGGGCGCCTTGAACATCAGTCCGGTTTCTTTCATCGGGTGGTTCCTTGCTGCGCCGCGGCGCGCTCTGCAATGTGTTTCTCTCGGACGCTCCATGGGTCGAAGATGGCGCCGTCCTCGCATTCCAGCCACGCGACCGCAACATGGTTGA
>JBBKVU010000260.1:0-9309 GCA_037968595.1 Comamonas sp. | reverse complement strand
TGCAATGACCAAGCCGTATGTTCCGCTGCCCGCGGGCGTGATGCGTCCGCTGGCGCATGCCGACCTGCCCCGCCCCGATGCGCTGGCCAAGCTCGCCGGCAATCCCGGTTATCTGACCGACCGCATCGTGCCCGGCCAGTTGCGCGGCGCCATCCTGGGCAGCCCCCACCCCCATGCGCGCATCCTGTCCATCTATACTGCCGCTGCGCGCGCTCTGTCCGGCGTGCACGCGGTCGTGACCCATGCCGATATTCCCGGCCAGGCCGACTACGGCTTGCGCCGCGTGGATCGCCCGGCGCTGTGCCGCGATCGCGTGCGCTATGTGGGCGATGCCGTGGCCGCGGTGGCGGCCGACACCCTGGAAATCGCCCATGCGGCGCTGGATCTGATTGGGGTCGAGTACCAGCTGCTGCCCGCCGTGATCTGCGCCGAAGCCGCGTTGCGGCCCGAAGCGACTGCCGTGCATGCGGGCGGCAATCTGCTGCACCAGCACCATCACCGGCTGGGCGACGACGGCGCCGCCGATGCGGCAACGGTTTACCGCGTCAGCGCCACTTACCAGACGCCGCGGCAGATGCATGCGTTCCTGGAAACCGAGGGCGGCGTGGCCGAGCCCGACGGCCAGGGCGGTCTATGCCTGTATTTCGCCAACCACAACCCGGAACGCGAACGCCAGGTGGTTGCCGCGCTGCTCGACCTGCCGCCCGAGCGTGTGCACAGCGTGGGCACGCCGGTCGGCGGCTCCTACGGCGGCAAGGACGAACTCAGCGTGCAGCCCATTGCCGCACTGCTTGCCTGGAAGACCCAGCGCAGCGTGCGCCTGCATCTGGGGCGGGCGCAATCGACCGATTTCGGCGTCAAGCGCCATCCCATGCGCATACAGATGGAAAGCGGCTGCGACGCCCGCGGGCAGCTGACATATCACCGCGTGCAGATACTGGCCGATACCGGCGCCTATGCAACCCATGGCCCAGAAGTGCTGGACGCGGCGCTCGAGCACGCGCCCGGGCCCTATGCCTGGCAATCCATCGATATTGCCGGGCGCCTGGCCTATACCAACAACGGCGTGGCCGGGGCGTTTCGCGGCTTTGGCGCGGTGCAGGTGCAGTTCGCGCTGGAGCAGCAGATCGATAGGCTGGCCCGGGCTGCAGGGCTCGATGCTGCGGATTTCCGCGCGCAGAACCTGAAACCCGCCGCTGCGCTCGGGCCGCTGGGCCAGATTGTCGTGCCGTTTGACGGCCCGCAGCGCGCGCTCGCGGCCCTGGTCCAGCATCCGCTGTGGACTTCGCATCCACAGCGTCACTGGATCGACGGGCCGGGAGGACGCTACCGCCATGGCATAGGCCTGGCGCTGGTGCACCGCAGCGACGGCTTCGGCAAGGGCTTTCCTTTTGGCTGCCGCATGGAACTCGCGCTGGCCGCGGTGCGCAACACCTGCGTGCATTTCCTGCGCTGCGACCCTGACGAAGTGCGCCCGGTGCTGGGCGACACGCGCTGCACGCCCGACTCGGGGCCGGTCGCGGCCTCGCGCGCGACCACGCTGGTCTGGCATGCGCTGCAGCGCGCCGCGCCGCAATGGCGGCGGCAGCTGTGCGCGGCCGCTGCGCTCGCATTCGACAGGCCTCTCGAAAGCCTGGGCCTGGGCGCGGGCGGCATTCATGGCCCCGAGGGCCTGGTCGCAAGCTACGTGCAGCTGGCTGGGCAACTGGGAGCGCAGCGTCCCGTCATCACCATAGACCAGCCGCCCGATGTCACGCCCAGCGACGCGCCCGACACCCACTATGTGTTTGGCGCCTGCGCGGCCGCGGCGCACGCGGTGGTAGACAGCTGGACAGGCAGCATCCGCATCACCGAAATGGCCCTGGTCGGCGCCGTGGGCCCCGTGGTCTCGCCCATGGGCTATCTGGGCCAGCTCGAAGGCGGCGCGCTCATGGGCCAGGCGCTGTGCACCCAGGAATCGCTGGACTGCATCGACGGCCACTACCAGCAGCGCAACCTCGACAGCTATCTGATTCCCACGCTGGCCGATGCGCCCGCGATGGACGTATGGGCCATTGAAGGCCTGCCCGAGGGCGACACCACCGGGCCGCGCGGCACGGGCGAAATCAGCGTCAACATTGCCACGCCGGCCTGTGCCAATGCCATTGCCTGCGCCCTGCAGGCACCCATTGATTGCCTGCCGGTGCACCCGGCAACGGTCTTTCGCCTGCTAGAAGGAGTCTTTGCATGAACGCCTGCATTCCTGTGCCCCGCGCCGAAAGCGCGGATGCGGCTCTGCCATCCTGTTCGTTCACGCTCAACGGCCAGGCGGTCGAAGTGCAGTGCGCGCCCGATCAACGTCTGTTGACCCTGCTGCGCGAACATTTCATGCTGGCCGGCGCCAAACCCGGCTGTGAAGTCGGACGCTGCGGTGCCTGCATGGTCTGGCTCGACGGCCAGCCCGCCAACAGCTGCCTGCTGATGGCCTGGCAGCTCGAGGGCCGGCAGGTCACCACGATTGAATCCCTGTCGCGCACGCCCCAGGCCGCGCCCGTTGTCGATGCGCTGGCGCAATGCGGCGGCGTGCAATGCGGTTATTGCAGCGCAGGCATGGTCATGGGATTGACCTATCTGCACCAACAGCCCGGAATGGACGCGCCCACGGCGAGCGCGCTGATGTGCGGGCATCTGTGCCGTTGCACCGGCTATGGCGGCATCCAGCGCGCGATTGGTGCGCTTTTTCCCGCACCCCAAGGCACACAGCTCTAGCGCGCGGACTCCGCCGCTTGCCTCGCATAACCCAGGCAGGCGCCCGCATTGGGCCGGCCCCGGCATTCGCGCAGCAGGCGCTTTTCGCGCTGTGCGGTGGTTTCGCCACGGCCCTGATCCTTGCCCTGGGCCTTGGCGCGCGGCACATGACAGTGAAACTCCTTGTTCCTGGGGTGATGGCAGCCGCTGGCATCGAGCCCGCCGGGCGTGGCCTGGGCCAGGCCGGCAAACAGATGGAGCAGTGCAAGCAAACAGAGACGCATGGAGACGCTCCTGCAAGGTTGGGAGCGAAAAGCCTAATCCCCTGCCCTGGCCCGCGCAAGGATGAACGGCCTCGGCAAACGGGAAAATTCCCGCCTGTTCCTCGAGTCTGGCTTATTTGCGCGGCAGATTGCGTGCGCGCTGCGACAATGCGCGCCGCTGCAATGACGGGCTGCCCGAACGCAGCGGCGCCTTGGCGGCTGCAGTCGGTGCCGCCGTAGACGATTGCGTGGCCAGCAGCAAGGCCTTGAGGTCGGTCACGCGCTCCTGCGCCGCATGGGCGGCCTGCTGCGCGCCCAGCAACTGGGTGCGCGCCTGCAGCAGCTCTTCCTCCAGATGCTGCTGGCGGGCCTGCCACTCGGCCAGCCGCGCTTCGGATTTTCGCTCCTGTTCCGCCTGCGCCTTCTTGGCGCCGGTGACTTCCTGGCGTGCGCGGTCGAGGTCGGTCAGCATGCGCCGTTCATTGCCCGCGAATTGCTCGGCCAGGCGCTGGCGTTCCTGGGCCGCGGCCTGCAATTCCTCGCTGTGCTCCTTGCGCTCTAGTTCGCGGGCCTTGGCCTGGGCGGCAATTTCCGCGCGCAGGCTGCCCAGCTGCGCTTCACGGTCCTGGGCCAGCTGCTGCATTTCATCGAGCCGGCGCGACAGCTCCTGGGCCTGGCCCTGGGCCAGCTTCATGGCTTCGTCCATGGCCTGCTTCTGCTGGTGCAGGGCTTGCTCGCGCTGCGCCATGTGCTCCAGGTCGGCTTCGTGCGACAGGCGGCTGGCCTGCAGCGCGCTTTCGCGTTCCTCCAGCGTCTTTTGTGCCGCGGCCACGGCTTCCTGGGTGGCACTGGTCCACAGCTCCTGCGCCAGACGCAGGACATTCTCGGGAACGCTGCCCTGCGGGTTGTCCGACTGGGCCACGCCTAGGCGCTGGCCCAGCGTGGCAAACCAGGCTTCCAGCATCGGACTGACGGTGTTGGGCGAGCCGCGGCCTATCTGCTGGCGCACGCGTTCAATGGTCGGGCGCAGCCCCTGGGCCAGCAAGGCGTCGGCTGCGGCCCAGACATCGGCTTCCTGCACGCCGCGCGTGACTTTCGGTGGGTTCATCTTGGCATCCTGATAGGATTGGTATCGATAATAGATTGTTATCGCGAGTTATAGTTTGTATATGTATTATACGATATGTATTACATATCAAATAATACAAAAATTCAAATCATCCCATGCATCCTGCTGTTTTTGATCTTGCCCTGCCCTCTTCAGGGAATTCCGGCGCTGAAATGTCCGACGCGCTGCGTCCCGGCGCCGTGGATGCGGCGCTGCCCGCGTCCTTGCCTGCCCAGGGGCTGGATGAACAGGCGCGCCAGGCCATGCAGGCACTGCTGCGCGAAGGGGAGTCGCTCAACACCCGCATGAGTTACCAGAGCGCGCTGCGCTACTGGGCGGCGTGGCACGCGCTGCGCTATGGCCGCCAGATCGTGCTGCCGCTGTCGGTCGACTGCGTGCTGCAGTTCGTTGTCGACCATGCGCAGCGCAGCACGCCGCAAGGCCTGGTCTGCGAGTTGCCCGCAGCCATGGACCAGGCGCTGATCGAGGCCGGCTACAAGGCCCGCCCCGGCGCACCCGCGCACAACACGCTGGTGCACCGGGTGTCCGTGCTGTCCAAAGCGCACCAGGTGCGCGAGCTTCCCAACCCCTGCCATGACCCGCGCGTGCGCGAGCTGCTGTCGCGCACGCGCAAGGCCTACGCCAAGCGCGGAGCGTTTCCGCAGAAAAAGGAGGCGCTGACGCGTGATCTTCTGACGCAGTTGCTCGACACCTGCGATGACAGCCTGCGCGGGCGGCGCGACCGCGCGCTGCTGCTGTTTGCCTGGTCCAGCGGCGGGCGCCGGCGCTCCGAAGTCGCCGGTGCCGACATGCAGTTCCTGCGGCGCCTGCCCTCGGGCGACTATCTCTATACGCTGGCGCATTCCAAGACCAACCAGGCCGGCATCGATGCGCCCGAAAACCACAAGCCTGTGCTGGGCGCCGCGGCCAGGGCGCTTGAAGCCTGGCTGCAGGCCAGCGGCATCGGTGAAGGCGCGATTTTCCGACGCATACGCAAGGGCGGCCATCTGGGCGAGCCGCTGAGCCCGCCGGCGGTGCGCAATATCGTGCGCGAGCGCTGTGCGCTGGCCGGCGTGGAAGGCGACTTTTCCGCGCACTCGCTGCGCTCGGGCTTTGTGACCGAGGCCGGCCGGCGCAACGTTCCCTTGTCCGACACCATGGCCATGACCGGCCACCAGAGCGTGGCGACGGTCATGGGCTACTTCCGCGCCGAATCCGCGCTCGGCAACCAGGCGGCACGCATGATGGAAGACGAGTAGCCCGGCGGCCCTCGACCACTGGTCAATTATCTTAAATTATTTAATAATGATAATTATCAAATTTGGATAATTGACAATAATGAGCTATTTCCGTCGTCAAGCCTTGGCCGAACAGATGGCCAGACAGCTGCTGCACCCCGGCATTCTGGACCAGGGCCTGCGCTCGGGCCTGTTTCTGTCAGGTTCGCGGCGCACCGGCAAGACCACTTTTCTGCAGCAGGATCTGATGCCGGCGCTGGAAGCGCACGACGCCGTGGTCATCTATGTGGATCTGTGGTCGGACACCCATGCCGAACCCGGTGCGCTGGTGCATGCGGCAATCCGCAATGCGCTGCAGGAGCTGCAGACGCCGGCATCCAGTGTGCTCGCGCGGCTGGCGCGCATCAAGGGGCTGGATGTCGAAGCGCTGGGCGTGAAGTTCGGTTTCGAGCTTGCAGACCTGGGCACCAAGGCCGGCCCTCCCCTCGCGCAGGCGCTGATGGAAGTCGTCGACAAGGCGAAAACCCATGTGGTGCTGATTGTCGATGAAGTACAGCAGGTGCTGGCCACCGAGCAGGGAGCGCAGCTGATGCTGGCGCTCAAGGCCGCGCGCGATGCGATCAACCCGCGCCCCGACACTCCGGGGTATTTCCTGTTCATAGGCACGGGCTCGCACCGCGCCCAGGTGGCCAGCCTGACGCTGCAAGGCAAGCAGGCGTTTGCCGGTGCGACCTCGCTGAGCTACCCCACGCTGGGCGAGGACTACGTGGAATACCTGCTGGACGCGGTGCATGGCGAAGGCGCGAAAGTGCCCAGTCTGGCGGTGGCGGTGGCGGCGTTCGAGACCCTGGGCCACAGGCCCGAAGAGCTGCTGCGCGCCTTGCGCATGGTGCAGCAATACGTGGCGCAGCAGGTCGATACCTTTTTCCCGGTGATCGCGCTGACGCTCAAGAGCGCGGCCGCCGATGTGGAGTTGCGCAAGATCGAGGATCTGGGCCTGCTTGCCATGGCCGTCTTCGAGCGTGTGGCCGCCGCCGAGGACGGCGTGCGCGGCCTGTTCTCCGGTGAATCCGTGAGCGCCTACAGCGCGGTGGTCGGGCATGAAGTCACCACCGACCAGGTGCAGCGTGTGGCCGACGACCTGCGCAATGCCAACATCATCATGCGCAAGAGCCACGGCGTGTACTGCGTGACCGATCCCTTCGTGCGCCGCGCCTGGCTGGTGCACAAGGGGCAGCCAGGCGCGGTGCGCCCGCCTGGCGCGACCTGAGGGCAGCAAAAGCCGACCCTGCTGCGGGCAGGTTCTTTGAAAATTAAATTGTGTGCAATTTAATTGTGCATAACAATGCACCCATGTCCAACGCACTTGTGTCTTCCAGCAGCGATGCTCTCCAGCTCGATAAGCAGCTGTGCTTTGCGCTGTATTCCGCCTCGCTGGCCACGACCAAGCTGTACAAGCCGCTGCTCAAGCCCTGGGGCCTGACCTATCCCCAGTATCTGGTGTTGCTTGCGCTCTGGGAAAAGGATGACTGCATGGTGTCGGAACTGGGCGATCGCCTGTTTCTTGATTCCGGCACGCTCACTCCGCTGCTCAAGCGCATGGAAAGCGCGGGCTGGCTGCAACGCCAGCGCGACAGCGAAGATGAACGCCGGGTGCGCGTTGTCTTGACCGATGCCGGCCGCGCGCTGCGCGAAAAGCTTGCCGGCATTCCTGACTGCATGCTGCAACAAAGTCCATGCACTCTTTCCGAGCTGCAGGCCCTGCGCCTTCAGCTCCAGCAATGGCGTGACCACCTGGTCGCGCTGATCCCTCCCGCTTCCCATTGAAGCGTTTTCACTTTTCAAGGAGTCCATCCATGGCATCGCTCGACAAAGTTCTCTACACCGCCCGCACCCACACTACCGGTGGCCGTGACGGCGCTTCCAGCAGTGACGACGGCCGCCTGGACATCAGCCTGTCTTCGCCCGCCGGCGCGGGCAAGGGCACGAACCCCGAGCAGCTGTTTGGCGCGGGCTATTCGGCCTGCTTCATTGGCGCGCTCAAGGCGGTTGCCGCACGCCAGAAGGTGACGCTGCCGCAAGACCTGGCGATTGACGCCGAAGTGGATCTCGGTCCAGTGGGCCAGGCCTTTGGCATTGCCGTGCGCCTGACCATCTCCCTGCCCGGCATGGACAAGGCCCAGGCCCAGGAACTGGTCGACACCGCCCACCAGGTCTGCCCCTACTCCAACGCCACGCGCGGCAACATTGACGTCACGCTGACCCTGGCATAAGGCCGGTGGCAGGCGCTGCGCGCCTGCCCTGCCTGCGACTCAGACTGGGCTGCGGCGAACCCGCATGCCCAGTTTTTGCAACAGCTGGTTGTCGGCATCCACTCCGGGGTTGCCGGTCACCAGCAGCTTGTCGCCATAGAAGATGGAGTTCGCGCCGGCCAGAAAGCACAGCGCCTGCACCGACTCCCCCATTTGCTGGCGCCCGGCCGACATGCGCACCCTGGCCTTGGGCATGGTGATACGGCAAGCCGCGATCACGCGCACGAAATCCAGCGGGTCCACGGGCGGGCTGTCGGCCAGCGGCGTGCCGGGAACGGCCACCAGGCTGTTGATGGGCACCGATTCGGGATAGGGGTTTAGATTCGCCAGCTGCGCAATCAGGCCCGCCCGGTGCACGGGCGCTTCCCCCATGCCGACAATGCCGCCGCAGCACACGCTGATGCCGGCCGCGCGCACCGCGCTCAAGGTGTCGAGCCGGTCCTGGTAGCTGCGCGTGCTCACCACATCGGTGTAGTACTCGGGCGCGGTGTCGAGGTTGTGGTTGTAGTAGTCCAGGCCGGCTTCTTTCAACGCCGTTGCCTGGTGGTCCTGCAGCATGCCCAAGGTTGCGCAGGTCTGCATTCCCAGCCCCTTGACGGTTTCAATCAGTACCGCCATTTTCTCGATATCGCGGTCCTTGGGCGCGCGCCAGGCCGCGCCCATGCAAAAGCGCGTTGCGCCCGCATCCTTGGCCGCCTGGGCCGCGGCCCTCACCTCGTCGACACCCATGAGCTTTTGCGCGCTGACTCCCGTGTCGAACTCCGCGGCCTGCGGGCAATAGCCGCAGTTCTCGGGGCAGCCCCCGGTCTTGACCGACAGCAGGGTTGCCAGTTCCATGTCGCCTTCGGGCCAATGTTCGCGGTGGACCGTCTGCGCGCGGTGCAGCAGGTCGAGAAAAGGCAGGTCAAGCAACTGTTGCACGGCCTCTTCGGTCCATTCCCTTGCCTCGGCCATTGCCGGCAAAGCGGGCACGGGGCGGTGGAAAGTCAAGGCATGTTCTGCTGCGTTGGCAGACGGGTTCAAGGTGCTGTGGGCGGGCATGGAAATCACTCCTGAATGAGGCTGCTGGCGAAGGCTGGCAGGCCATGGCAGCCATTGTGGGAGCTGAATACGCCCGCGTTGCGCCTCAAGCCGCAAAATAAATGGCCAAAAAATGATGCATGCAAATGCGTGAAAATTCGGCTATTTTTAGCAGTAGATAGTGGCTGTTGCAGGGGTTTTGGCTAGTCTGTTTTTTGCCGCAGCCATGCTGCAGGCAACGCACATCAACTGCAGTCAAAACTGCTGCATGCAGCTTTGAAGTTCGCACCCTGTCCTTGCTGGTTGGGCACGCTATGCTGTCGGTTGCCGCTTTCCAGGCCGCTGTTTCCTCTCGAACTAGCACTTTTCATGGTCTGCCCTCGATGTCTCCCATGCCGCCGCCTCTGCAAACGTCTACACGCGCTGCCCGCTCCGGCAACGCTG
This sequence comes from Comamonas sp., assembly GCA_037968595.1. GTDB lineage: Bacteria > Pseudomonadota > Gammaproteobacteria > Burkholderiales > Burkholderiaceae_C > Comamonas. The sequence goes on along the minus strand of JBBKVU010000260.1, from coordinate 197 downwards.
GCGAAGTCTTTCTGGCATTTCTGAAACTGGGCCTGACGGCATTTGGCGGGCCTACGGCCCATCTGGCCTACTTTCGCGTCGAATTCGTCGAGCGCCGGCGCTGGATCGATGACGCCGGCTATGCCGATCTGGTCGCGCTGTGCCAGTTCCTGCCGGGACCGGCCAGCAGCCAGGTCGGCTTTGCGCTGGGTCTGGGG